>NZ_JBNFMU010000059.1:0-20727 GCF_049942315.1 Pseudomonas wayambapalatensis | reverse complement strand
AGGCCCGTGCAGACGTCAGAGAACGACAGTCCTGTTGGCGTTCAAAAACACCCGTCGCTCGATGTGATACCCCACCGCCCGCGCCAGGGTCAGGCACTCGATATCGCGCCCCTTGGCGATCAGATCTTCAGGATAGTGGCTGTGATCGACCACCTCGACGCCCTGGGCAATGATCGGCCCTTCGTCGAGGTCGTTGTTGATGTAGTGGGCGGTCGCGCCGACCATCTTCACACCCTTGTTGTACGCCTGGTGATAAGGCTTGGCGCCCTTGAAGCCCGGCAGCAGCGAGTGATGGATGTTGATCGCCCAGCCATCCAGGCGCCGGCACAGCTCTGGCGACAGCACCTGCATGTAGCGCGCGAGAATCACCAGCTCCGCGCCGGTTTCCTCGATCACCTTGAGCACCTTGCGCTCCTGGCCCGGCTTGTCGTTCGGGTCGAGCGCGAAGTGGTAGTAGGGAATCTTGTGCCAGTGCGCCAGCGGCTCCAGGTCGGGGTGGTTGGAGATCACTGCGACCACCTCCATGCCCAATTGGCCGATGCGCTGGCGATACAGCAGGTCGTTCAGGCAATGGTCGGCCTTGGACACCATGATCACCACCTTGGGGCGGTGATTGGGTGCCGTCAGCTCGAACGCCATGCCAAAGGCTTCACTGCGCTCGGCGAATCCGGCACGGAAGGCATCTTCATCGAAACCGTCAGGTGCACGGAATTCGACACGGATGAAGAAACGCCCCGACAGTCGGTCATCGAAGGAGTGATGCTCGGTGACGTAGCAGCGCTGCTCGAAGAGATGACGCGTGACCACATCGACCGTGCCGAGCATGCTCGGGCAGTCGGCGGTGAGAATCCAGGTGTCCGGTGCCCGACTCATGATCTGCGCTCCTTATGCCTCGATGGCCAGGCCGTACTCGGCCGATGCGTCCTGCAGCCACAGCCACCAGTAGTCGGAGAAGCTGCGGCGGATCACCAGCTCCCAGGTGTCTTCGGCAGTGCGGCGGATCACCAGTTGCGACTTGGCGAACACGGTGCCGACGGCCTTGCCCACCGGGAAGTTGTTCGGGTGTACATCATAGCTGGTGGATTTCATCAGCACGTCGCGCACGTTCGGGCCGCGCAGCTCGAGCAGGGTCTGCCCGCCACTGACATTGACCACCTGGACATGCTGGCCGTCGAGGGCATCGCGCAGCTTCTGCTCGACGCTGAACTCCTGGCCGCCCGGGACGATCAGCAGCCATTCGTCGGGGCCGACCCACTGCAGCGACATGTCACTGTTGGCGACCACCGTCAGCGCCACCGGCAGCTCCAGGCCCAGGGCCTTGTGCACGGCGCCGGCGAACTGCGGATCGTGGCCATCACCACGGATCGTCAGGTGACCGAGGAATTTCTTCTCGCGCAGGGTGACGCCTGCGTTGTTGCGGCCCTTGCCGACCAGGCTGGCCAGGTCTGCGTGGTGCAGCGGCGACTGGGCCTTGGCATCGCTGCCGGGGTTTTGCTGGAAGACGTTGATAGCGCTCATTTCTTACCTGCCTTGAATTCTTGTGCCAGGAACGGCGCCGACCTGTAGGAGCGGGCTTGTCCCGCGATTGGGGCACAGAGGCCACCATCGCAATCGCGGGGCAAGCCCGCTCCCACAGGGTCCGGCGTGGTCTTCCAATGCCTTAGACGTTCTGTCGCTCACCCTTCGGATCGAAGAACACCGAAGACACGATCTCTGCCTCGATCACGCTGCCGTCGGCCTGTGGCGAATAGACCCGCTCGCCGAGGCGCTTGAGGCCACCCTTGACCACGCCCATGGCGAACGAATAGCCCAGGGAGTTGGCCTTGTAGCTGGAGGTGACGTGACCGACCATGTCCATCGGAATCGGCTGCTTGGGATCGAACACCAGCTGGGCACCTTCAGGCAGCCACACGTTCGGGTCCACAGGCTTGAGGCCGACCAGTTGCTTGCGGTTCTCGCGGGTGGTGTCCTCGCGGTTCATGCCGCGCAGGCCGATCCACGAGAACGGCTTGTTGCGGCCCACGCACCAACTCATGTTCAGGTCGTCCGGCGTCATCGAGCCGTCGGTGTCCTGGCCGACGATGATGAAGCCCTTCTCGGCACGCAGCACGTGCATGGTCTCGGTGCCGTACGGCGTGAGGTTGTACTGCTTGCCCGCCTCGATGATCTTTTCCAGCACGCCCATGGCGTAGTTGGCCTGGACGTTGACCTCGTAAGACAGCTCGCCGGTGAACGAGATACGGAACACCCGCGCCGGCACCCCACCGACGTTGCCTTCCTTCCAGCTCATGAACGGGAAGGCGTCCTTGTCCAGGTCGATATCGCTGATCTGCTCCAGCAGCTTGCGGCTGTTGGGGCCGGACAGGGTCATGGTCGCCCAGTGGTCGGTGACCGAGGTGAAGTACACCTTCAGCTCCGGCCATTCGGTCTGGTGGTACAGCTCCAGCCACTGCAGCACACGGGCGGCGCCGCCAGTGGTGGTGGTCATGATGAAGTGGTTGTCGCCGACGCAGGCGGTCACACCGTCGTCGAAGACCATGCCGTCTTCCTTGCACATCAGGCCGTAGCGGGCCTTGCCCACATCGAGCTTGGTCCAGGCGTTGGTGTACACGCGGTTGAGGAACTCGCGCGCATCCGGGCCCTGGATGTCGATCTTGCCGAGCGTGGAAGCATCGAGCAGGCCCACGCTGTCACGCACCGCCTTGCACTCACGAGCCACGGCGGCGTGAATGTCTTCGCCAGGCTTGGGGAAGTACCACGGACGCTTCCACTGGCCGACATCCTCGAACTCGGCGTTGTTCTTCACGTGCCAGGCGTGCAGCGCGGTGAAGCGCACCGGCTCGAACAGGTGGCCACAATGACGGCCCGCCACCGCGCCGAACGTGACCGGCGTGTAGTTGGGACGGAACATGGTGGTGCCCATTTCCGGAATGGTGATACCCAGCGAGCGGGCGGCGATGGCCAGGCCGTTGATGTTGCCCAGCTTGCCCTGGTCGGTGCCGAAGCCCAGCGCGGTGTAGCGCTTGACGTGCTCGACCGACTCGAAGCCTTCGCGGGTGGCCAGCTCGATGGCGGCAGCAGTGACGTCGTTCTGCTGGTCGACGAACTGTTTCGGGGCGCGCGCAGTGCCTTTGTCGTGCGGCACCTGGAACAGCGCCACGGTGGCCTCTTCCTTGCGCTGCACGGTCTTGGGCAGGCTGCCGACGCTGGCCTTGAAGCCGGCCTCGGTGGCGGCGCGAACACCGCCTTCGAAACCATCGGCGAGGGTGTCGCCCAGCGCATAGACGCCGTTCACGCCACCGACGCACACACGCTTCTGCGGCGCGTCGCCCGGCACGAAGCCGAGGATATCGTCACGCCAGACAGGGCGCCCGCCCAGGTGCGAGGCCAGGTGCACCACCGGGCTGTAGCCCCCGGAAGTGGCAACCAGGTCGCATTCGAGCCATTCGCCAGGGCTGGTGACCTTGTGTGCAGGCACATCGATGGCCGCCACACGGGCACCGGTGACGTGCTTGCCGCCACGGGCTTCGATCACCGCGCTGGAGGTGAGGATGCGGATCCCCTTGGCACGCGCCTCCTCGACCAGCGAACCGCGCGGGTTGTGGCGCGCATCGGCGATGGCGACCACCTGCAGGCCGGCATCGTGCCAGTCCAGGGCGGTGCGGTAGGCATGGTCGTTGTTGGTCGACAGCACCAGCTTGCGGCCCGGCGCTACGCCATAACGGCGCACATAGGTGGAAACCGCTCCGGCCAGCATGTTGCCCGGCAGGTCGTTGTTGCCGTACACCAGCGGACGTTCGTGGGCGCCGGTAGCCAGCACCACACGCTTGGCCCGCACACGGTGCACGCGCTGGCGTACCTGGCCGATCGGCGCGCGGTCACCGAGGTGGTCGGTGAGGCGCTCGTGGATGGTCAGGAAGTTGTGGTCGTGGTAACCGTTGACCGTGCTGCGCGGCAGCAGGGTGACTTCGGCCAGCCCCTGCAGCTCGGCAAGGGTCGCAGCCACCCAGTCGGCGGCCGGCTTGCCGTCGAGGGTCTCGCGGCTGTCGAGCAGGCTGCCGCCGAACTCTTCCTGTTCGTCGGCCAGGATCACCCGCGCCCCGCTACGGCCGGCCGCCAGTGCAGCAGCCAGGCCTGCCGGGCCGGCACCGACGATCAGCACGTCGCAGTGCTGGTTCATGTAGTCGTAGCTGTCCGGGTCGTTCTGCAGCGGTGCACGGCCCAGGCCCGCCGCCTTGCGGATGTACTTCTCGTAGGTCATCCAGAACGACTTGGGATACATGAAGGTCTTGTAGTAGAACCCCGGCGGCATCATGTTGCCGCCGACCTTGCCGATGATGCCCATCACGTCGTTGTTGACGTTCGGCCAGCCGTTGGTGCTGCTGGCCACCAGGCCCGAATACAGGGCCTGCTGGGTGGCACGCACGTTGGGGATCTGGGTGGCTTCGCTGGAGCCGATCTGCAGGATAGCGTTCGGCTCTTCGGTACCGGCGGCGATGATCCCGCGCGGGCGCGAATACTTGAAGCTGCGCCCGACGATCTCGACACCGTTGGCCAGCAGCGCGGCGGCCAGGGTATCGCCGGCATAACCCTGGTAGGTCTTGCCGTTGAAGGTAAAGTTCAGAACCTTGCTGCGGTCGATGCGACCGCCGCTGGCGAGGCGATAGACCTGGCTCATACTTTTTCTCCCTGGCCCTTGGCGGTCGCCGGTGCGGCGCTTTGTCTGGATGCGGCGGTCACCTGAGGCTTCTCACCGATCTTGTAGGTTTCGAGAATCTCGTAGGTCACCGTGTCACGGGTCACGTTGAAGTACTGGCGGCAACCGGCGACGTGGTCCCACAGCTCGTGGTGGATACCGCGCGGGTTGTCGCGGAAGAACATGTAGGTGCCCCACTCTTCGTCGGAGCAGGTGTTCGGGTCCAGCGGGCGGGCGATGTGCGCCTGGCCTGAAGCGTGGAATTCTTCTTCGGAGCGCAGCTCGCCGCAGTGGGGACAGAAGATTTGCAACATGACGGTTGTCTCCGGGTCAGTGGGCGACGGCAGCAGCGCCGTGTTCGTCGATCAGCGCGCCGTTGTAGAAACGGTCGATGGAGAAAGGCGCGGCCAGTGGATGCATCTCGCCCTTGGCCAGGCTCGCCGCGAAGACGTTGCCCGAGCCCGGAGTGGCCTTGAAGCCGCCCGTGCCCCAACCGCAGTTGAAGAACATGTTCTTGACCGGGGTCTTGGAGATGATCGGGCACGCATCCGGGGTGGTGTCGACGATGCCGCCCCACTGGCGGTTCATGCGCACGCGCGACAGGATCGGGAACATCTCGACGATCGCCTGCAGGGTGTGCTCGATGATCGGGTACGAGCCACGCTGGCCATAACCGACCCAACCGTCGATGCCGGCGCCGATCACCAGGTCGCCCTTGTCGGACTGGCTGATGTAGCCGTGCACGGCGTTGGACATGATCACCGAGTCGATGATCGGCTTGATCGGCTCCGACACCAGTGCCTGCAGGGGGTGCGACTCCAGCGGCAGGCGGAAGCCGGCAAGCTTGGCCATGTGCCCGGAGTTACCGGCAGTGACCACGCCGACGCGCTTGGCACCGATGAAGCCCTTGTTGGTTTCCACACCGATCACCGCACCGTTCTCCTTGCGGAAACCAATGACTTCGGTCTGTTGGATCAGGTCCACACCCAGGGCGTCGGCGGCCCGGGCGAAGCCCCAGGCGACCGCATCGTGGCGGGCGACGCCGCCGCGACGCTGCACGGTGGCGCCCAGGATCGGGTAACGGGTGTTCTTCGAGCAGTCCAGGTACGGGATCTCGGCCGCGACCTGGTCGGTGAGGATCAGCTCGCCATCGACACCATTGAGGCGGTTGGCGTTGACCCGGCGCTCGGAATCACGGATGTCCTGCAGGGTGTGGCACAGGTTGTAGACGCCGCGCTGGGAGAACATCACGTTGTAGTTGATGTCCTGCGACAGGCCTTCCCACAGCTTCATGGCGTGTTCGTAGAGGTGCGCGGACTCATCCCACAGGTAGTTGGAACGCACGATGGTGGTGTTGCGCGCGGTGTTGCCACCGCCCAGGTAACCCTTCTCGACCACCGCAACGTTGGTGATGCCGTGTTCCTTGGCCAGGTAGTAAGCCGTGGCCAGGCCATGGCCGCCGCCGCCAACGATGACCACGTCGTAGACCTTCTTGGGGGTCGGCGTGCGCCACATGCGCTGCCAGTTCTCGTGGTGGCTGAGGGAGTGCTTGAGAAGGCCGAAGCCCGAATAGCGTTGCATGGTGTTCTACTCCACTCAGCGGTAGACCGGGAAGTCGGCGCACAGGGCGGCGACGTTCTTGGCGACATCGGCTTCGACGTCGGCGTCGCCCAGGTTGTCCAGCACATCGCAGATCCAGCCCGCCAGCGCCACGCACTGGGCAACCTTGAAGCCGCGGGTGGTGACGGCCGGGGTGCCGATGCGCAGGCCCGAGGTGACGAACGGCGACTGCGGGTCATTGGGCACAGCGTTCTTGTTGACGGTGATGTGGGCGCGGCCGAGGGCGGCGTCAGCATCCTTGCCGGTCAGCCCCTGGCGGATCAGGCTGACCAGGAACAGGTGGTTGTCGGTGCCGCCGGAAACCACGTCGTAACCACGCTCGATGAACACCTGGGCCATGGCCTGGGCGTTCTCGATGACCTGCTTCTGGTAGGTCTTGAATTCGGGCTCCAGCGCCTCCTTGAAGCACACCGCCTTGGCGGCGATCACATGCATCAGCGGGCCGCCCTGGGCGCCAGGGAACACGGCAGCGTTGAGCTTCTTCTCGATTTCTTCGTTGGACTTGGCCAGGATCAGGCCGCCACGCGGACCACGCAGGGTCTTGTGGGTGGTGGTGGTGACCACGTCGGCAAAAGGAATCGGGTTCGGGTACAGGCCCGCAGCGACCAGACCGGCAACGTGGGCCATGTCGACGAACAGCAGCGCACCGACTTTATCGGCGATCTGGCGGAAGCGTGGGAAATCGAGGGTTTTCGAGTAGGCCGAGAAACCTGCGACGATCATCTTCGGCTTGTGCTCGACGGCGAGGCGCTCGACTTCGTCGTAGTCGATCAGGCCGGTATTGGTGTCGATTCCGTACTGAACGGCGTTGTAAAGCTTGCCCGAGGACGACACCTTGGCACCGTGGGTGAGGTGGCCGCCGTGGGCCAGGCTCATGCCCAGGATGGTGTCACCGGCCTGCAGCAGAGCAAGGTAGACCGCGCTGTTGGCCGAGGAGCCGGAGTGCGGCTGGACGTTGGCGTAATCGGCGCCGAACAGCTGCTTGGCGCGCTCGATGGCCAGTGCCTCGACCTTGTCGACGTGCTCGCAGCCACCGTAGTAGCGCTTGCCCGGATAGCCTTCGGCGTACTTGTTGGTCAGGCCGCTGCCCTGGGCCTGCATGACACGCTTGCTGGTGTAGTTCTCCGAGGCGATCAGCTCGATGTGATCTTCCTGGCGCTGTTCCTCGGCATTCATCGCCGCCAGCAGTGCATCGTCGTAACCCTGGATCTGGTCTTGCTTGCTGAACATCGTGTTTCTCCCGGCAGCGATCGCTTCTTGTCTGATGAGGGTCTTCTCACCCTTTGCAGCGATGGTATGACTGGGCCGGGGGGCACAGATGCCTGCGCGCGCCTTGCAATGGCGCGTTTACGACATAGCGCTCCGGGGAGGTTCACTGGCTTTCTTCGACAAGTCGGCTACCTAGTATTTCTGTCAGTTTCCAGGCAGGGCAGCGTAGGCTTACCCTCACTGGCACCAGTGACGCGTCAGTCAAGTGCGAGGGTCGCCTTGGCTCTGTCTGAATAAGCCTTGAAAAGAAGGTCAGCAAGGCGAAAACAGCCAAGCAACGGCCTGAGTCGCGCCCGACTTTACGGGGTGAAAGTGAGCATTTCGACTGGGCTGTTGCATCAGGCTGTCTTCAGCGATCACCGATTATCAAGGCTTTTCGTACAGAGCCTGACCATCAATAAGCCAGGAGCTCATTCATGAATACTCACCCAAGTGACAATCCGGCATTACTCCTACAGGCCAATGTTGGTAGCGTTTTCAAACAAGGTCAGGCTTCGCTGCCAGTGATCCATCGGCAGATCAAGCTCGCTGGAGGACAGGCGACCGTCACCGTGTTGTTCGGCGACGGTTCGTCCAAGGTGGCCACGGTCTCGGCGGACGAAACCGTGCCGTATCTGACGTTGGACGACATCGTATTCGAGGGCAACAGCCTTGGCCGTGTCAGCAGAGTGCTTGTCGACGACGCTGGCAATGAACAGCTGTCCTACAGCTATCAAACCTTGGAAGCGCCCGGCACTACATATCCAGCTGACGCGCCGAAAAGCCGTGTGAGCTACAACCCTACCCGTGGCGGTACTTTCCAACCAAGCGCCGCTGAAAAAAATACCGTACTGGATCGCACCGTGTATGAGTTGGCGAGCGGGGAAATTTTCCTTGTCCTCAGAACACAGGACATCAATGACACTTCCATACGCCGCACTTACTCTTCGAACAATATATCCGGCTTGCCCATGCTGCCCGCCTTACTGGCGGTAGGTGATTACTACGTCAGCCCGGACAGTAGCAACCTGCTGTCTCTGGTAGTAGGACGGCGCAAGCGCTCTTCCAATGAAGTGGAAATAGTGTTGGCCAGCCTGGAGGAACAACCGAAACGCAGTACGCGCGTGTTCGCCACCCCCCCCTCATCTGCCGATACTGCCGACATTGCCGGCGAGTTTAATTTCGCGCCCACCGCACCTTCAGCAACCAACGGCAACGTAAAAGAAGTTGATTCATTGAAGAACGCCCGCGCACTGATCGCCAGTTCACGCAACCTGTCCGTGCACCTCAATCAATCGGGAACGACGTACTATCGGTTGTTTTACCCTGATCGCCCTGGAGAAAACATCAGGGTTCAAGCCGAGCATGGCTCATTCAACACTGAGCTTGTGAACGACGTGCTGCTGCCCCATTACGCCCCTGGGGATTTTGTCTATGAAAATGATGCATTTCATGACCTGACCAAAATCGTGGACGACGGCGGCGCGTCTGTCATCACGCATGCCCTGACAGAGCCAGCGATCCCAGAAGCCCCGTTGCAGGATGATGGCCTCGCGCTCACGACAACCGGGCAGACGGTGACCATTAACGGCGAAGAAGAGATTGTGGTATCCCGCCAGGTTATCTCGGATTTTGAGTGGGGCTTCATCTTGCGCATGCTCACGCTCAGTAATCGTACGTTTCACATCAAGAGCTACGCCGCACAACCTATCCTTGGCGGCTTCGGCGATGTGATCATCCACAGATCGGCAGGCCGATGGTTGTACGCCACGGGGATGTATCGCAGCTACACCGCAAATTCTGGTGCTCCCGTGCAACTGATGACCGCACAACTGAACAATGCACTTGAGTGACCGCTTCACCTGCGCAGCGCTATAGGGAGCGTCTGCGCAGGTTTTGCGTTGTATAGGCAACTGGCGAATCCTTGGTTTAAAGTGCTGGCTCGCTTTGCTCACAGGACAGCGCCATGACAGACAAGAGCCAACAATTCGCCAGCGACAACTATTCCGGCATCTGCCCTGAAGCCTGGGCGGCGATGGAAAAGGCCAACCAGGGCCATGAGCGTGCCTATGGTGACGATCAGTGGACCGAACGCGCCTCGGAATACTTCCGCAAGCTGTTCGAGACCGACTGCGAGGTGTTCTTCGCCTTCAACGGCACTGCCGCCAACTCCCTGGCGCTGGCCTCGCTGTGCCAGAGCTACCACAGCGTGATCTGCTCGGAGACCGCCCACGTCGAGACCGACGAATGCGGCGCGCCGGAGTTCTTTTCCAACGGCTCCAAACTGCTGACCGCACGCAGCGTCAACGGCAAGCTGACCCCGGACTCGATCCGCGAGGTCGCGCTCAAACGCCAGGACATCCACTATCCCAAGCCGCGCGTGGTCACCATCACCCAGGCCACCGAAGTCGGCAGCGTGTATCGCCCCGACGAGCTCAAGGCAATCAGCGCCACCTGCAAGGAGCTGGGCCTGAACCTGCACATGGATGGCGCACGCTTCTCCAACGCCTGTGCGTTCCTCGGCTGTTCGCCGGCGGAGCTGACCTGGAAGGCGGGCATCGATGTGTTGTGCTTCGGTGGCACCAAGAACGGCATGGCGGTGGGCGAGGCGATCCTGTTCTTCAACCGCGACCTGGCCGAAGACTTCGACTACCGCTGCAAGCAGGCCGGGCAGCTGGCCTCGAAGATGCGCTTCCTATCGGCGCCCTGGGTCGGGCTGCTGGAAGACGGCGCCTGGTTGCGTCACGCACAGCACGCCAACCACTGCGCGCAGTTGCTGGCTTCGCTGGTCAGTGACCTGCCGGGTGTCGAGCTGATGTTCCCGGTGGAAGCCAACGGGGTGTTCCTGCATTTACCGGAATTCGCCATCGAAGCCCTGCGCGCCAAGGGCTGGCGCTTCTACACCTTCATCGGTAGCGGTGGCGCGCGCTTCATGTGCTCGTGGGATACCGAAGAAGCGCGGGTGCGTGAGCTGGCGGCCGATATCCGCGTAATCATCGGCGGCTGATCGAAAGACACTCGGCGAGAGCGGGCTGTTTGGGACCGGGCTTGTGGGGGCCCGACAAGCCCGCTCCTCCACTCAAGGTCATCAGCAAGACGTTGCCCTGCCTCGAGCCTGGATTCAGGCCTCGCCGATGGTCCGGGCGATGGCGTCCACCGCAGCATCCACCTTCGCCTGAGTGCGTTCGAGCGTCTGCGCGTGCTCGCGCTGCAACTCGATCTGCTTGGAGCACAGGTTCAAAGCTGCCAGCACCAGCAACTTGTCGCCGATCAATGTGGGGTAGTTGCGCTTGGTCTCGGCCAGAGCGACGTTGAGCATGCGCACGGCCTGCGAGAGCGTCTCTTCCTGGCCCTCGGGCGCCTTCAGCGAGTAGTCGGTGCCGAGAATGTTCACCACATTGATCGGCTGCGCTTGCAGTCTCATGCGCCTACGACACCTGCACTGGCACGCTCGACCAGCGCCTGGATACGTGCAGCGGTAGCGCCGTGCTTCTCTTCCTGCTCCATCAGCGACAGCTGCAGGGTCTCGTTCTCTTCCTTGGCCTGGGCCAGTTCCTGATCGAGCTTCTGGTTCTGCTCGGTCAGTTGTGCGTTCTTGTGCATCAGGTCGCCGACCAGTTGCTCCAGTTGATTCAGGGATGCTTCCAACATACGTCTATCTCGGTTGTTGCAAAGGGCGCACACGATAAAGAAAAGCTCGCGCCCCCGCCATTAAAAATCAGGTAAGGGAGGGTGTGTTCCGGCAGATTGACAGGCTTGCGGGCACCTTGTTCCGGCCTGGATCAACCGCCTGTCAGGAAGAACGAGTGTAAATCCTCGTTTAGCCCCCCATTGCCTAAAGACTCGTGCGTTCCGACCGATAGGCAGGTAGGTCAAATTCCTTCGCATGGACGCGAGCCTTCCCTCCGGATCTCGACGTCATGTCCCTACGCAATCTGAATATCGCCCCACGCGCCCTGCTCGGCTTTTCCCTGATCGGTGTGCTGATGCTTAGCCTGGGTATTTTTTCACTCATCCAGATGGGCAATATCCGGCAGGCGGGCATCATCATCGAGCAGGTCAATGTCCCGAGTATCAAGCTGCTGGACGAAATGACCGCGCTCAATCTGCGCCTGCGCACCCTGTCCTATCGCCTGCTGGTCAACCGGGATTCGCAGGCCGATACCATGCGCCTGATGGACGAACGCAACGCCCAGATCGACAAGGCTCGTAGCGCCTACGTGCCGCTGATCGCCGAGCCTGAGGAACAGGCCGCATTCGACCAGCTCGGCCAGTTGCTGACGCAGTACCGCCAGCTTGAAGCCCGTATGCGCAGCCTGAGCCAGGCCGGCCAGCTCGATCCTCTGCGCGAGATGCTCAACCGCGACCTGCTGGCCAACTCCGACCAGATCAACAAGGCCATGGACCGCCTGCTGCAGATCAACACCGCGCAGACGCGCAAGGCCAACGAGGAAGCCGCACGCCAGTACGACAGCGCCTTCATGCTGGTGATTGGCCTGCTGGTGGCTGCCACGGTGCTCACGTTGCTGTTCGCGCTGCTGCTGACACGCAGCATCGTGCGTCCGATCGACGACGCCCTGCGCGCCGCCGAACAGATCGCCGAAGGCGACCTCACCCAGCGCGTCAGCACCGACGGCACCGACGAAGCCGCCCGTCTGCTGCAGGCCATGGCAAAGATGCAGGACAAGCTGCGCGACACCCTGCAACTGATCTCAGGCTCTGCCACCCAGCTCGCCTCGGCCGCCGAGGAACTCAACAGCGTCACCGACGAAAGCGCGCGCGGCCTGGCCCAGCAGAACAACGAGATCCAGCAAGCCGCCACTGCGGTTACCGAGATGACCAGCGCCGTCGAAGAGGTTGCCCGCAATGCCGTCAGCACCTCGGAGGCCTCGGGTGAAGCCAGCCGCTCGGCCGGCGATGGCCGCGACCTGGTGATCGAGACGGTCGGCGCCATCGAACGCATGAGCAGCGACGTGCAGACCACCGCCAGGCTGATCGAGGATCTGGCCGGGCAATCACGCGATATCGGCAAGGTGCTGGACGTGATCCGCGGCCTGGCCGACCAGACCAACCTGCTGGCACTCAACGCCGCCATCGAAGCGGCACGTGCCGGCGAGGCTGGACGAGGCTTCGCGGTGGTGGCTGACGAGGTGCGGGCATTGGCCCATCGCACCCAGCAATCGACCAGCGAGATCGAGCGGATGATCGGCAGCATCCAGGGCGGCACCGAGCATGCGGTGGAATCGATGCGCACCAGCACCGATCGCGCCGAATCGACCCTGAACATCGCTCGCGGCGCTGGCCTTGCATTGGACACCATCACCAGCGCCGTGGCGCAGATCAACGAGCGCAACCTGGTGATCGCCAGCGCTGCCGAGGAGCAAGCCCAGGTGGCCCGCGAGGTGGACCGCAACCTGGTGAACATCAATGACCTGTCGGTGCAGAGCGCGACCGGCGCACACCAGACCAGCATGGCCAGCGCCGAGCTGTCGCGCCTGGCAGTGGATCTGAACGGGTTGGTGGCGCGGTTCAGGACCTGAACACGCAAATCCTGCAGCAGCAACTGTCTTGTTCAAAACCTGAGGGCCAGCCCAATCCCCTGTGGGAGCGGGCTTGTCCCGCGAACACGGGCGTAGCCCGTGCCAGGCAGCAGCGGTTCGCCGCACCGACAGGTACGGTACAACGGATCAGTAGTCGATCCGCACATCCCCCTTGGGCACGCTGCAGCACGACAGGATGTAGCCTTCGGCTTCGTCGTCCTCGGTGATCCCGCCGTTGTGGTCCATCTCCACTTCACCGCCGAGCTTGAGCACCTTGCAGGTGCCGCAGATGCCCATGCCGCAGGCCTTGGGAATCATCAGCCCGACTTTCGCCGCCGCCGCATGCACCGTCTCGCCCGGGGCGATGCGAATGCTCTTCTCGCTGCCGACGAACTCGACCAGGTTGAGGTCCGCCACATCCACTGCCGGCGCCTCGGCCGCCGCTTCGGCATGCTCGACCGCATCGGCCTTGGCCTCGGCCGGCGTCGCGCCGAACGATTCCTCGTGGTAGTTCTTCATGTCGAAGCCGACCGCTTCGAGCATGCGTTTGACCGCGTTCATGTAGGGCGTCGGCCCACAGCAGAAGATCACCCGCTCGAGGTAATCCGGCGCGATCAACTCCATCAGCCGCTGGTTCAGGTAGCCGCGATAGCCCGCCCAGGGCTCGCCCAGGCCGTGCTTCTCGCAAATGATGTGCAGGCTGAAGTTGGGGATGCGCGAGGCCATGTGTTCCAGCTCGCGGTGGTAGATGATGTCCTTGGGTGAGCGGGCGCTGTGCACGAACACCATGTCGACGTTGGCGTTGGTGTCGTAGAACCAGCGCGCCATGGACATCACCGGGGTGATGCCGACGCCGCCGGAAAGGTACAGCGCCTTGTTGGCCGGGAAGTCGATGGCGTTGAACAACCCCACCGGGCCGTGCACGGGAAGCTCTGCGCCTTCGTGCAGGGTGTCGTGGAGGAAGTTCGATACCAGCCCGCCGGGCACGCGCTTGACGGTGATCGAGAAGCTGTAGGGGACTGATGGCGAGCTGGAGATGGTGTAGGAACGCATCACTGGCTTGCCTTCGATCTCCAACTCCAGCGTCACGAACTGGCCCGGCTTGAAGAAGAACATGATCGGCTGGTCGGCCATGAAGCAGAAAGTGCGCACGTCCCAGGTCTCCTGGATGACCTTGACGCAGCGCACGATGTGGCGGCCGTTGGCCCAGGTCTGGGTGGTGACCGGATTGAGGAAGGTTTCGGACATGTTCTTCTCCAGCAGCCGACTATCGGCCTTCTTATGGCTGCGATAATGCGCAACGCCGTGACGTCGCACATTCCCATCCGCGACATCGGCGTGCTTATCGCGACCAGCCCCAAGGTACAAGGGTTGGCGCGTCGGAATTCGATTCGGCCATGTCGCCCATGGATATGGTTCGCGAACGGCGCGAACGCACACTCCTCGGCAAATAGAACCGCCGTTTTTTCGCTGACAGCCTTGCGCCAACCACAACAACGATTAGCCACCTTTCGCCGGCCGACAACGGCCTTGAGGATATAACGATGGACGTCACCGCAACCCTGAGCCTGGGCGATCCACTGGAACCTGCACGCAAGGCCACCGCCGAGATGCTGCAGACCCGCGAGCGGACCTACTCGCTGCCGCAGCCGTTCTACTGCGACGAGCGCCTGTTCCAGATCGACATGCAGGAGATCTTCCACAAGGAGTGGCTGATCGCGGGGATGACCTGCGAAATTCCATCGAAAGGCAACTACCTCACCCTGCAGATCGGCAAGAACCCGGTGATCGTCATCCGCGGCGCCGAAGGCAAGGTGCACGCTTTCCACAACGTCTGCCGCCACCGCGGTTCGCGGCTGTGCGTCAGCGAAAAGGGCAAGGTGGCCAAGCTGGTCTGTCCCTACCACCAGTGGACCTACGAGCTCGACGGCCGCCTGCTGTTCGCCGGCACCGAGATGGGCGCCGACTTCGACATGAACCAGTACGGCCTCAAGCCGATCAACGTGAAGACTGCCGGCGGCTACATCTTCATCAGCCTGGCGGAAAATCCGCCGGCCATCGACGAGTTCCTGGCCACGCTCGACCACTACATGGAACCGTACGACATGGAGAACGCCAAGGTGGCCGTGCAGACCACCTTGATGGAAAAGGCCAACTGGAAACTGGTGCTGGAAAACAACCGCGAGTGCTACCACTGCAACGGTTCGCACCCTGAATTGCTCAAGACCCTGCTGGAGTGGGACGACACCAACGACCCGCGCGCCGACCAGGCGTTCAAGGACCACGTCGCCGCTTCCGCTGCCGCCTGGGAAGCCGAGAAGATCCCTTACCTGCACAAGAGCCATGGCCTGCGTAACCGCATCGTGCGCATGCCGCTGCTCAAGGGCACCGTGTCGATGACCATGGACGGCAAGCAGGCGTGCAAGAAGCTCATGGGCCGCATCAAGAACCCCGACCTCGGTTCGATGCGCATCCTGCACCTGCCGCACTCCTGGAACCACTGCATGGGCGATCACATGATCGTCTTCACGGTGTGGCCGATCAGCGCCCAGGAAACCATGGTCACCACCAAGTGGCTGGTGCACAAGGATGCCGTCGAAGGCGTCGATTACGACCCCGAGCAGATGCGCAAGGTGTGGGATGCCACCAACGACCAGGACCGCCGTCTGGCCGAAGAGAACCAGCGCGGGATCAACTCCACCGCCTACCAGCCGGGCCCGTACTCGAAGACCTACGAGTTCGGTGTGGTCAACTTCATCGACTGGTACAGCGACCGCGTCCTGGCCAACCTGGGTGCGGAACCTGCGCCATACCTGAAGGAAGTCAAGGCGCAGTAAGCCTTCACGGGTGTTGATAAACGCCACGGCCGAGCGATCGGCCGTGGCGTTTTACATTGCAATCCAAAGGAACTGAACATGTTATCCACAGAGTTGTTCAGATGTTCTGTGGACAGGCGTCGAGCCTCGGCAGACGACAGACTGATCATTATTTGATCAATTCTCTGAAAGCCTTTGATCCAGAGGCCTGCAAGTAATATCGAACACCTTGTCCACAGATACGCCAACAGATTTTGTGGGCACATGCAGACCGCGTGGAAAAGTGCTGTGGATAATGGCCTTGACCCCTTGTCAATCATGACCTTGAGAGTGATTAAGGCGACTTTGGTCAATTATTGACCAATAGCTTGCACGCCAATGAAATCAAGGCATCCAGCGGTTGCCCAACATATTATCCACAGAGCCGCCAACAGTGATTGTGGGAAACCTCATAGGAATGACCCGGGATTGCCATGGGTGATTCACGGAGCGGGCTGTATGTTTTTTGATCAATGCTCTACACGCATTGATTTCAAAGGGCTGTAGCGAAGCGCGAACACTTTATTCACAGGGTCGCGAACAGATTTGGTGGGCAACTCTCTGTGGGAGCGGGCTTGTCCCGCGAACACGGGCGTAGCCCATGCCAGGCAGCGCGGTGTTCTTTTCGCGGGCAAGCCCGCTCCTACAACAGCCCCAACCAGTCAGCGCAACACGCCTTCCTCCACCAGCAACTTGAGGATCGCTTCGGCACCCTCCTGCGGGGAAACATCCTTGAGCACCTTGCCGCCACGGCCACTGGCCTTGGCCGTGGCTGCCTTCATCCGATCGGCGCCGCTCTTGGCCTTGATCACCTTGAGCCGCTTGGGCCGCGGGCGGGCAGGCTGCAAGGCGTCGCCTTCGAGCAGTTCATCGTCCACCACCGCCACGTTACGCGCCGCCAGCACACCCCGCCGCGCAGGGCCAAAGGCGCTCTGGCGCGGCTTGGGCGCGGCGTTATCCACAGTCGCCAGCAACGGCAGGCGTACCTTCAACCGGCGTCGTTGACCGCGCGGCAAGGCCTGCAGCACCTGGGCGGTGCCATTCTCGATCGACTCCACCTCAGCCAGGCCCACCACCAACGGCCAGCCCAGCCTCTCGGCCAGCAGAAACGGCAGCATGCCCGAGCCTTCACCCGTCTCGGCCTGGCTGCCGGTCAGCACCAGTTGAGCACCAGCGTCGCGCAGGTAATCCCCCAGCACCCCCAGCACATCGGCCCCCGCAGGCTGCTCGAGCACATCCAGATGCTCCAGGCCCATGCCCAGGTAGCCGCGCAGGGCCTCTTCGCGCGGGTCGCCGGCATGTACCACCTGCAAGTTATCCCCAGCCAGCTGCAAGCCCAATTCGACAGCGCGTGCATCCTGCTCGGCGCGGCGAGCGCGACCAGAGCTGGGGTGAGCGCCGATGGAAACCAGGCTGATGACTTTCGTACTCATGCTCGTGCCCTTATGCCGCGTCGCGCCGAGCGCCGCTGCGGTAGTTGTCCACAGCCTCGATCAGTGCCTGGAGAATCGCCGCGCTGTCGCCAATCACCGACAGGTCGGCCCGTTTGATCATGTCGCAGCCGGGATCCATGTTGATCGCCACCACCTTGTCGCAGGCACCGATACCTTGCAGGTGCTGGATGGCCCCGGAGATCCCCACCGCCACGTAGACCCGCGCCGTGACCCAGGTACCGGTGGCACCGACCTGGCGGTTGCGCGGCATGAAGCCGTCGTCCACGGCGACCCGCGAGGCGCCCTCGGTTGCCCCCAGGGCCGCAGTTGCCCTGTGGAAAAGTGCCCAATCCTTCACACCGTTGCCGCCGGAGACAATGAATTCGGCTTCGGCCATGGCGATGGCCGCCGGGTCTACCGCCACCGATCCGAGGTCTTCGATGCGCGACAGGCTGCGCGCCACGCCTGTGGACAACTCCACCGGCAGCGCTTCGTGACGGGTTTCGCTGACCGGCTCGGCGCATTCGGCGGCGGCCAGTATCAGGCGCGGCAGGCCGCGCTGCAGGTCCTGCTGGCCGGCGCCGGCACGGCCGATGCACTGGCCGTCCTTGATCTGCCAGACCCGCGTGGCCGGGCGCTCGCCGAGCGCTGCCCCCAGGCGCCGCCCCAGTTCGCCGCCACCAGTGCGGCTGTCAGGCAGCAACCAGTGCTGCGGCGCAAACTGGTTATCCACAGCCCGCAAGCCCTGGACAAGCTGCTCGGGCACATAGCCTTCGAATGCTTCGCCATCGATGACCAGCAGGCGATCGACACCGGCTGTGGAAAAGTGGCTTTCCTTGTGTTCGCCAAAGACGACCGCAAGCACTGCCCCCTCACTGCCGGCAAGGCTGCGGGCAAGGCCGAGCAGGTCGCGGTCGTGGCTGCCGAGGCGGCCACCGACCATGTCGGGCACCACGGCGATGTAGAACGCCGGATCCGCCACCTGATGCAAGGGCAATTGCACCTCGGCGGCTGCCGTGCGCCGACCGCCGATCGCCGTGCCCTGCTGGGCACCGCTGCGGTCGATACGCTTGAGGCCGCTGGGGCCGATGAAGCCGGCAGCGATGGCGTGGGGGTTCTTGCGAATCAGCCCGTTGGGGCCCATCCAGCGGGTCTGTTGCGTCTGCATCGCCGCGTGCAGCGGATGCAGGCGGTTACGGGCGATCCACTCGGCGCGAGGATCGCGGCGGATGATGTCGCTCATCAGTGCACCTCCGCAGGTTCACGTTCTACCAGGTTCGATTTGCTCGCAGCGGCGGGCGTCTCGTCTTCGATCAGCACATCGGCGACCAACTCGGCCAGATCCTTGATCTGTGGGCGCGGCTCGACCACACCCTCAAGCATCGCCGTGCACTGTGGACAACCTACCGCCACCAGTTCGGCCTCGGTCTCGCGGATATCGTCCATGCGCATGTCGGGGATACGCTGCTTGCCCGGGATGTCGGTGATCGGCGCACCGCCGCCACCGCCACAGCAACGCGAACGGAAGCCCGAGCGCTGCATCTCGCGCACCTCGATGCCCAAGGCCTTGAGCACGTCGCGCGGGGCCTGGTACTCGCCGTTGTAGCGCCCCAGGTAGCACGGGTCGTGGTAGGTCACGCTACCGCCCTTGTGCTGGCCGAGGTTGAGCTTGTTGGCGGCGATCAGTTCGGCGATGTAGGTGCTGTGGTGCTGCACCTGGTACTCGCCGCCCAGGGCGCCGTATTCGTTCTTCAGCACATGGAAGCTGTGCGGATCGCAGGTGACGATGCGCTGGAAGCGGTATTGGCCCAGGGTCTGGATGTTGCGCCTGGCCAGGTGCTGGAAGGTCGCTTCATCGCCCAGGCGACGGGCCACGTCACCGCTGTCGCGCTCTTCCAGGCCGAGCACGGCGAAGTCCACACCCGAGGCCTTGAGCACCTTGACGAAGGCACGCAGGGTGCGCTGGTTGCGCATGTCGAAGGCGCCGTCGCCGACCCAGAACAACACCTCGGTGCTCTTCACGTCCGACAGCAGTTTCAGGTTCAGGTCGGCGGCCCAGTTCATCCGCCCGCCGGGGTTGAAGCCGCCGGGGTTGTCGGTGGCGATCAGGTTGTCGAGCACCTCGGCGCCCTTGTTCGGCGTCGCGCCCTTTTCCAGCGTGAGGTGGCGGCGCATGTCGACGATGGCATCGACGTGCTCGATCATCATCGGGCACTCCTCCACGCAAGCGCGGCAGGTGGTGCACGACCACAGCGTCTCGGCATCGACCAGGCCGTTGACGATCGGCTGGTGCGGATGACCGCCATGCTGACCAACCGGTTTACCGGGGTAAGGGCTCCCGGCAAAGGTCGCATCGGTGCCACCGGCCAGGCCGATGACCATGTCCTGGATGAGCTTTTTCGGGTTCAGCGGCTGGCCGGCGGCGAATGCCGGGCACATCGCCTCGCACTTGCCGCACTGCACGCAGGCGTCGAAGCCCAACAGCTGGTTCCAGGTGAAATCGACCGGTTTCTCCACACCCAATGGTGCGTTCGGGTCTTCCAGATCGAGCGGCTTGAGGCCAGTGGAGCGACCGCCGCCGAAACGCTCGGCACGGCGGTGCCAGGCCAGGTGCAGGGCACCGGCGAAGGCGTGCTTCATCGGCCCGCCCCAGGTCATGCCGAAGAACAGCTCCGACACACCCCACAGCACGCCAAGGCCGAGAATGCCGACCATCACCCAGCCGCCGGTATTGGCCGGCAGGATGCCCGCCACCGGCAGGGTGGCGATGAAGAAGCTCGCGGCGAATACCAGCAGGCTTTTCGGCAGGCGCATCCACGGGCCCTTGGACAGGCGCGAAGGCGGATTCAGACGACGCTTGAAGACGAAGATCGCGCCGCTGAACATGATCACCGTAGCAACCAGCAGCGCGTAGCCAAGGATCTTGCTCTGCAGGCCGAAGCCATGCACCAGGATCGCCAACAGCGCCGACAGGACGAAGCCACCTGCAGTGGCCACGTGGGTCTTGGACATGTACTTGTCGCGCTCGACCACATGGTGCAGATCGACCAGGTAGCGCCGCGGCATGGCCAGCAGGCCGCCGAGCAGGTCGACCTTGCTCGGCCGCCCGCGCCGCCACATGCGCACCCGGCGCAGGGCGCCGAGCACCGCCAGGGCGAGTGCGGCGAACAGCAGGATGGGTAGAAGGGTGTTCAACATGGGAGGCTCCCACAACAGCGGTTGCAAGGGGTTCAGGCCCCTGGAATCCTGCACCGGCCCTGGGGGGGGGGGGGGGGGGGGGGGGGGGGGGGGGGGGGGGGGGGGGGGGGGGGGGGGGGGGGGGGGGGGGGGGGGGG
>NZ_JBNFMU010000058.1:0-19724 GCF_049942315.1 Pseudomonas wayambapalatensis | reverse complement strand
CTTCCCCGCGAAGGGGTCGCCAGCGGATTCAGCAGGCAATTGCAAATTGCTCTTATTCAAACATCCCCATTTTGCTAAGCTTGCACGCCGGTTTTTCGCTCACGCCCAGGATTCTCGATGTCCTCGTCGCTGTCCCGACTCCCACTTCTGCTGCTGGTCACCGTCCTGGCCGCCTGTGACGACGCTCCGCGTTTCACCCAGGCCGAGCCCGGCGAAGCGCTGTCCGGCGGCAAGGCGACGATCCTGCGCAGCGACCGCAACGCCTTCTCGATGCCCTCGGCCAACCTCACGCCCGAGCGACGCCTGGACTTCAGCGTCGGCAACAGCTTCTTCCGCAGCCCCTGGGTGATCGCGCCTTCGACCACCACTGCCCGCGATGGCCTGGGCCCGCTGTTCAACACCAACGCCTGCCAGAACTGCCACATCCGCGACGGCCGTGGTCATCCGCCTGAGGCCGACGCCCGCAATGCCGTCTCCATGCTGGTGCGCCTGTCGATCCCCGACCAGCCGCAGTTCGTCAAGGAAATCGAGCGCCTCGGCGTGGTTCCCGAGCCGGTCTACGGCACGCAACTGCAAGACATGTCGATCCCAGGCGTGCCGCCGGAAGGCAAGGTGCGGGTCAGCTATGAGCACGAAACGGTCAGGTTCAACGATGGCCACCAGGTCGAACTGCGCCGCCCGACCGTGGAGATCACCCAGCTCGGCTACGGCCCGATGCACCCGGACACACGCATCTCCGCCCGCGTCGCCCCGCCCATGATCGGCCTCGGACTGCTCGAGGCCATCCCGGAGGCTGCGCTTTTGGCCAACGAAGACCCGGATGATCGCAACAACGACGGCATCCGCGGCCGCGCCAACCGGGTCTGGGACGATGCCCAGGGCAAGACCGTGGTCGGCCGCTTCGGCTGGAAAGCCGGGCAGCCCAACGTCAACCAGCAGAACGTCCACGCCTTCGCTGGCGACATGGGCCTGACCAGCACGCTCAAACCCGAGGACGATTGCACGCCGGCGCAGGTCGAATGCCGCGCCGCGCCCAACGGTGACGGTGACAACGGCGAAAAGGAAGTCAGCGACAACATCCTGCGCCTGGTGACGTTCTACACCCGCAACCTGGCGGTGCCTGCACGCCGCGAGGTGAATTCGCCGCAGGTGCTGGCCGGCAAGAACCTGTTCTTCCAGGCGGGCTGCCAGGGCTGCCACACACCGCAGTTCACCACCGGTAGCGACAACGTCGAGCCAGAACTGGCCAACCAGGTGATCCGCCCCTACAGCGACCTGCTGCTGCACGACATGGGTCCGGGCCTGGCCGACAACCGCAGCGAGTTCGCCGCCGGTGGCCAGGATTGGCGCACCCCGCCGCTGTGGGGTATCGGCCTGACCGAAACCGTCAGCGGCCACACCCAGTTCCTCCATGACGGTCGCGCCCGCAACCTGCTCGAGGCCGTGCTCTGGCACGGTGGCGAAGCCGAGGCTGCACGCCGTCACGTACTGACCTTCAATGCCGAGCAACGCGCCGCGCTGCTGGCTTTCCTGAACTCACTTTAAACGCGCAAGGAGCCGGGCATGTTCCGACCCAAACTGTTGTTCACCAGCCTCGCCGCCATCGCCCTGGGCGCCTGCTCGCCGCAGGACCAGCAGGCGGTGACCTCCGCCGCCATCGCCCAGCAGGTGATCCTGCCGACCTACAGCCGCTGGGTCGAGGCCGACCGCCAACTGGCCGCCAGCGCCCTGGCCTATTGCGAAGGCAAGCAGAGCCTGGACACCGCCCGCGCCGACTTCCTCAACGCGCAGAAGGCCTGGGCCGAACTGCAGCCGCTGCTGGTCGGCCCATTGGCCGAAGGCAACCGCGCCTGGCAAGTGCAGTTCTGGCCCGACAAGAAGAACCTGGTCGGTCGCCAGGTCGAGCAACTGGTCAGCGGCGACAAGCCGGTCGATGCCGATGCTCTCGGCAAGGCCAGCGTCGTGGTCCGTGGCCTGTCGGCCTACGAGTACATCCTCTTCGACAGCAAGCCGGACATCGCCACCGCCGAGCAGAAAGCCCGCTACTGCCCGCTGCTGGTGGCCATCGCCGAACACCAGAAAGCCCTGGCCGAAGACATTCTCAAGAGCTGGAACAGCACCGATGGCATGCTGTCGCAGATGACCAAGTTCCCCAACCAGCGCTACGCCGATTCGCATGAAGCGATCGCCGACCTGCTGCGCGCGCAGGTTACCGCCCTGGACACGCTGAAGAAGAAACTCGGCGCCCCCATGGGCCGTCAGAGCAAGGGCATCCCTCAGCCCCTGCAGGCCGAAGCCTGGCGCAGCCACTCCTCGCTCAAGAGCCTGGAGGCTTCGCTCAAGGCTGCCGAAGCCGTCTGGACCGGCGTCGACAACAAAGGCCTGCGCGGTTTGCTGGGCAAGGATCAGAGCGCGCTGGCGCAAAAGATCGACGATGCCTACGCCACGGCTGCCAAACTGCTGGCCGACAACCAGAAGACCCTGGGCGAACTGCTCGCCGACGATGCCGGCAAACAGACCCTCAACCAGATCTACGACAGCCTCAACGTCGTCCATCGCCTGCACGAAGGTGAGCTGGCCAAGGCGTTGAACATCCAGCTGGGCTTCAATGCCAACGACGGTGACTGATCATGCTGCGACGCCAGGCCCTCAAACTCGGTAGCGTGCTGCTCAGCGCCCTGACGCTCGGCGGCTGGACCCTGCTGCGCAACAAGGGCAGCGAGCCCCTGCTGCTGTCGGCGCGTGACGATGCCGATGGCGGCCACCATGCCGTAGGCTACCGCCTCGACGGTACCCAGGTGTTCGCCACCCAGGTGGCCCAGCGTTGCCATGCGATCATCCATCACCCCGAGCAGCCGATCGCCCTGTTCGTCGCCCGTCGCCCGGGTACCGAAAGCTACCTGATCGACCTGCGCGACGGGCGTCTGCTGCAGACGCTCACCTCGCAACCGAACCGGCACTTCTACGGCCATGCGGTCATCCACAAGGATGGCGAATGGCTATACGCCACCGAAAACGACACCACCGACCCCGGGCGCGGGGTGCTCGGCGTCTACCGCTTCGAGGGTCAGCGCCTGGTACACAGCGGAGAGATCTCCACCCATGGCGTCGGCCCCCATGAGGTGGCCTGGATGCCCGACGGCGAAACCCTGGTGGTGGCCAACGGTGGCATCCGCACCGAGGCCGAAAGCCGGGTAGAGATGAACCTCGACGCCATGGAGCCGAGCCTGGTGCTGATGCAGCGTGATGGCACGCTGCTTAGCAAGGAGACGCTGGCCCAGCAGATGAACAGCGTGCGCCATCTCGCGGTGGGCAACGACGGCACCGTCCTTGCCTGCCAGCAGTTCATGGGAGGTTCTGAAGAAACCGCCGAACTGCTGGCGATCAAACGCCCGGGCGAGGCATTCAAGCCGTTCCCGGTGCCGGAGCATCAGTTGCAGTCCATGGCCCAGTACACCGCCAGCGTCGCCGTGCACAGTGACCTGCGCCTGGTGGCACTGACTGCACCGCGGGCCAACCGCCTGTTCATCTGGGACCTGGACAGCGGCGCGGTGAAGCTCGATGCACCGATGCCCGACTGCGCCGGGGTCGGCGCGGTCAAGGACGGCTTCGTCGTCACCTCCGGGCAGGGGCGCTGCCGCTATTACGACTGCCGCAAGGCCGAGCTGGTCGGGCAGCCGATGAACCTGCCGTCCGGGCTGTGGGACAATCACCTGCATCTGGTCTGATTCAGCACTGGCCACACCGGCCCTATCGCGGGACGAGCCCGCTCCCACAGGCCCGGCATCCACGGGTAGTGGGAGCAGGCTCGACCTGCCCAGTCGATAGATCTCCCACTTCCCGAAAAACAGTCAATACTTCCCTTCATCCGCACGTGGGCAGGAACGCCCGTGTTCGTGCCATACCCATAACAATCACATCCAAGGAACCGGACCATGCTACGCCGCCGCATGCTGATCATGTTGGCCGTGGTGCTGCTGATCGTGCTCGCCCTGGGGGGCATCAAGGCCTTTTCGATCTACCGCCAGATCCAGGTCTTTTCCGCCCCCAAACCCGCGATCAGCGTCGCCGCCGCCAAGGCCGAACAACGCCAGTGGCAGGAGCGCCTGCCCGCGGTCGGCAGCCTCAAGGCGCTGCAGGGCGTCGAGCTCAGCCTGGAAGTGGCAGGGACGGTCAAGCGCCTGCATTTCGATTCCGGGCAACAGGTCAAGGTCGGGCAACTGCTGCTCGAACTGGACAGCGAACAGGAGGCCGCGCTGCTGGGCACCGCCCAGGCCGACCTGGGCCTGGCCAAGGTCGATTTCGGCCGCGGCAGCCAGTTGGTAGGCGACTCGGCCATCTCCCGCGGTGAGTTCGACCGCCTCACCGCCCAGTACCGGCGCAACCAGGCCGTGGTCGAACAGCTCAAGGCCTCGCTGGCCAAAAAAAGCATGAAGGCGCCGTTCAGCGGCACCATCGGCATTCGCCAGGTGGATGTCGGCGACTATCTGGCCAGCGGCACGGTGATTGCCACGCTGCAGGACCTTTCCAGCCTCTACGTCGACTTCAACGTGCCCGAACAGGCACTGCCACAGTTGTCCCTCGACCAGCAGGTGCTGGTGCAGGTGGCGGCTTTCCCCGGCCAGACCTTCCCTGCCCGCCTCAGCGCAATCAACCCCAAGGTCGAGGAAAGCACGCGCAACCTGCTGCTGCGCGCCACCCTGGCCAACCCGGATGGCAAGCTGCTACCGGGCATGTTCGCCAGCTTGCTGGTATTGCTACCCGATCCGCAATTGCAGGTGGTGGTGCCGGAGAGCGCGATCACTTACACCCTCTACGGCAACTCGGTGTATGTGGTCGGCGAGAAGAAGGCCGACGACGGCCAGGCACATCTGGTCGCCGAGCAGCGCACCGTACAGACCGGCGAGCGCCGCGATGGCGTGGTGGTGGTGCGCAAGGGGCTGCAGGCTGGCGAACAGGTGGTCACCGCCGGACAGCTCAAGCTCAGCCCGGGCGCTGCGATACGCATCAGTCAGGACCCGCCCCTGTCGCCCGCCGACGCCCAAGGCGCGGCGGCCCCCCACTGACGCGGAGGCTGGCATGGCATTCACCGACCCGTTCATCCGCCGCCCCGTGCTCGCCAGCGTGGTCAGCCTGCTGATCCTGCTGCTCGGCTTCCAGGCCTGGAGCAAGCTACAGATCCGCCAGTACCCGCAGATGGAAAACGCCCTGATCACGGTAACCACCGCCTACCCCGGTGCCAACGCCGAGACCATTCAGGGCTACATCACCCAACCGCTGCAGCAGAGCCTGGCCAGCGCCGACGGCATCGACTACATGACCTCGGTGAGCCGTCAGAACTTTTCGGTGATCTCGGTCTACGCGCGCATCGGTGCCGACACGGATCGCCTGTTCACCCAACTGCTGGCCAAGGCCAACGAGGTGCGCAACAAGCTGCCGCAGGACTCCGAAGACCCGGTCCTGAGCAAGGAAGCCGCCGATGCCTCGGCGCTGATGTACATCAGCTTCTACAGCAGCGAGATGAGCAACCCGCAGATCACCGACTACCTGTCACGGGTCATCCAGCCCAAGCTTGCGACCCTGCCGGGCATGGCCGAAGCCGAAATCCTCGGCAACCAGGTGTTCGCCATGCGCATCTGGGTCGACCCGGTGAAGCTGGCCGGGTTCGGCCTTTCAGCCACCGACGTGACCAGCGCGGTGCGCCGCTACAACTTCCTGGCTGCCGCCGGCGAGGTGAAGGGCGAATACGTGGTCACCAGCGTCAATGCCACCACCGAACTGAAGTCCGCCGAAGCCTTCGCCGCCCTGCCGGTCAAGACCGTCGGCGACAGTCGTGTGCTGCTCGGCGATGTGGCGCGCATCGAGATGGGCGCGGAGAACTACGACACGGTCAGTTCCTTCGACGGCATCCCGTCTGTCTATATCGGCATAAAGGCCACGCCTTCGGCCAACCCGCTGGAGGTGATCAAGGAGGTGCGGCGAATCATGCCGGACCTGCAAAGCCAGTTGCCCTCGGCACTGAAAGTCTCCATCGCCTACGACGCCACGCTGTTCATCCAGGCTTCCATCGATGAAGTGATCAAGACCCTCGGCGAAGCGGTGCTGATCGTCATCGTCGTGGTGTTCCTGTTCCTCGGTGCGCTGCGCTCGGTGCTGATCCCGGTGATCACCATCCCGCTGTCGATGATCGGCGTGCTGTTCTTCATGCAGATGATGGGGTATTCGCTGAACCTGCTGACCTTGCTGGCCATGGTGCTGGCCATCGGCCTGGTGGTGGACGACGCGATCGTCGTGGTGGAGAACATCCACCGCCATATCGAGGAGGGCAAGACGCCGTTCGAAGCCGCCCTCGAAGGCGCGCGGGAAATCGCCATGCCGGTGGTGTCGATGACCATCACCCTGGCGGCGGTATACGCACCGATCGGCTTCCTCACCGGGCTGACCGGCGCGCTGTTCAAGGAGTTCGCCCTGACCCTGGCGGGTGCGGTGGTGATCTCCGGAATCGTGGCCCTGACTCTGTCACCGATGATGTGCGCCCTGCTGCTGCGCCCCGAGCAGAGCGAGAAAGGCCTGGCCCATCGCCTGGACCAGATCTTCGAGCGCCTGAAAGTGCGTTACCAACGCCTGCTGCACGGCACCCTCGACAGCCGCCCGGTGGTCATCGTCTTCGCCGTGATCATCCTGTGCCTGATCCCGGTACTGCTCAAGTTCACCCAGAACGAGCTGGCGCCCAACGAAGACCAGGGGGTGATCTTCATGATGAGCAGCTCGCCGCAGCCGGCCAACCTGGATTACCTCAACGCCTATACCGACCGTTTCACACCACTGTTCAAGACCTTCCCCGAGTATTACTCCTCGTTCCAGATCAACGGTTTCAATGGGGTACAAAGCGGCATTGGCGGCTTTCTGCTCAAGCCCTGGAACGAGCGCGAACGTACGCAGATGCAACTGCTGCCGCTGGTGCAGGCCAAGCTCGAGGACATCGGCGGGCTGCAGATCTTCGGCTTCAACCTGCCATCGTTGCCGGGTACTGGCGAAGGCCTGCCGTTCCAGTTCGTGCTCAACACCGCAGGCGACTACCCTGCCCTGCTGGAGGTGGCCCAGCGCGTCAAGGAGCGCGCCCAGGCCTCGGGCAAGTTCGCCTTCCTCGACATCGACCTGGCCTTCGACAAGCCCGAAGTGGTGGTCGATATCGACCGGGCCAAGGCGGCGCAGATGGGGGTGTCGATGGACACCCTCGGTGGAACGCTGGCCACCCTGCTGGGCGAGGCGGAGATCAACCGTTTCACCCTCGAAGGGCGCAGCTACAAGGTGATCGCCCAGGTCGAACGGGCCTACCGCGACAACGCCGGCTGGCTGAACAACTATTACGTGAAGAACGATCAGGGCCAGTTATTGCCCCTGTCGACCCTGATCACCCTCAGCGAACGTGCCCGACCACGCCAGCTCAACCAGTTCCAGCAGTTGAACTCGGCGATCATCCAGGGCGTACCTATGGTCAGCATGGGCGAGGCGCTGGATACCATCCGCAACATCGCCCGCGAGGAGGCGCCGGAGGGCTTTGCCTTCGACTATGCCGGCGCCGCGCGGCAGTTCGTCCAGGAAGGCAGTGCCCTGTGGGTGACCTTCGGTCTGGCCCTGGCGATCATCTTCCTGGTGCTGGCCGCACAGTTCGAAAGCTTCCGCGATCCACTGGTGATTCTGGTGACCGTGCCGCTGTCGATCTGTGGCGCACTGCTGCCGCTGTTTCTCGGCGTCTCGAGCATGAACATCTACACCCAGGTCGGGCTGGTGACATTGATCGGGCTGATCAGCAAGCACGGCATCCTGATCGTCGAGTTCGCCAACCAGCTGCGCGAGGAAAAGGGCCTGGGGGTGCGCGAGGCGATCGAGGAAGCCGCGGCGATCCGTCTACGGCCGGTGCTGATGACCACCGCTGCAATGGTATTCGGCATGGTGCCACTGATCCTGGCGACGGGTGCCGGCGCAGTGAGCCGGTTCGACATCGGTATCGTGATTGCCACCGGCATGTCGATCGGCACGCTGTTTACCTTGTTCGTACTACCCTGCGTGTACACCTTGCTGGCGCATCGGACGGTGGCGGACGAGCGCCAAGGGATGGACGGCACAACCCCACGCCCGGAAAGACGACAAACCCATTAGCCAGAAACAACAAGGCCCCGCTTCTGCGGGGCCTTGTGTTCGATGGCTCAACCAAACGGCCGCAGCCCCTGGCGCATCCCAAACAGGAACAACAGCAGGTCATGATCCGGCTGAGCCTGGGCCTGCGCCTGCTCCGGCTTTGTCACCCGCGGTGTGGCACACTGCCCCGCCGCGTCGCTCTTGCTGAACACGGTCGGCCGTGGCACCTCCCAGGCCGCCACGGCCACGCTGGTCACGCCAAGCGCGGCCACCAGGAACAAAGCTCGAGCTAATTCTAGTTTCATCGACCTAACCCTTTGACAGCGCTGCCAAACGCCCTCTCATAAAAGTAGAGCAAGGTTTGCCACTCCGCTTCATTGAACGACGAATGGCGGCGCAGCTGACGCAGATCGTTGTAGGCAGCGCGCTGGCAACTGATGCGGCGGCGGCACTTCTCCAGGTCAAGCAGAGCCACTTCGGCCCGCGCCTGCTCGCCTTCGCCGCTCACCTTGACGAACACATGCTTGCCGTACAGGCAGCCGTGCTGCCAGTGGCCCAGATGCATCCGCGCCAGATTGTCAGCCAGGTCCTTGAGCATGCGCTCATGCAGCACCTGCGGGTAATGCTCACGGGCGCCCTGGGCGAGCCAGGTGTCGAGATCGACGAATCCATCCAGCGCTTCACTGACCAGCAGTGCCCGCCATTGGTGCTCGGCGTCGCGCTCGGCACCAGCAAAGACGATGCGCGGCACCCGAACCCCCAACTGCTCGAAACTGTTCAGGGCGTCCAGCTCTCGCAACACCGTGGGCCGACCAAAAGGATGCAGCAGGCTGCGGTAGATGTGCCCGACCTGGCGCTTGGCATAGAGCAGGTGGCCGTTGCCATCATCCAGGCGTTGCACGCCACTTTCGCCGCCACGTCGCTGATTGGGCTCCTCGACCCATTCCCCCTGCTGTTGCCAGTAGAAGTCGAATTGCGACACCTGCCCCTGAGTTGTTGCCATGGATCCCTCACCCCTTTCGCAATACATAGACTCGCCACATGGCATAGAACGGCAGGAAGTCGAGACGTTCCTGAATCCTGAAGCCTGCTGTCACAAATTCTTCTTCAACCGTAGCAGCAGGTAACACAAAGCGATTCTGGTAACTGTCCTGCTCCGCCTTGGCGCTGCGTCGTTGTTCGAGCTTCTTGCGACGCCATGCCTTGAAATTGCCATCCACCCACAACGACAGGATCACACTATCGCGGCTAACTCTTTGAAATTCAGAAAGAATTGTCTTGCGATGGGCCGGATCACCGATGTGGTGGAACAATCGCATGCAGAAAATGCTGTCTACCGAGTTGTCCGGCAGGTCGATGGCAAAGGCTGAGGTCTGCAAGGGGCGTACCCGCTCGACCACGGCTGGCGGTTGCGACGCACAGGCTGTCTCGATCATCGCGGCGGAATTGTCGGCGCCAATGATCACGCGGTTGGGTTTTTCTGCCAGCAAAGGCCAGAAACGGCCGGCGCCGCATGGCAGGTCGAGTACCAGGCCCGGCTCACCGGCGAGCGTCAGGGCGCGGCGAGCAAGCTGCTCGTCACGGGTGTGGGAAAGGCGACGGGCCAGGCCATCCTGATGCTTGATGAAGTACTCACGGGCGTGCTGCTGATCGTACTTTTCGGAAAACTCGAGTTTGATAGGGCTACGCATGGGACATCTCCTGACTCAATGCCGACCACATTAGGTGGGCAAGCGTTGGCATCAGGTCATCGCCATGTGAAAAAACTGTCACACGAAAGGGTTAATTCTTACGAAGCATTACACAACATTCTGTATCGGGGCCGTAGTACTGCCCCGATTTCTACTGCAACGTGGCATCGGTTTCCTGCTCATGCGACAGCGCGGTGCCCTGGCTCAGGTCCACCTGGAAGCGGCAGCCGTGGGGCGAGGTGGCGGTCAGGGTCACGCGCCAGCCTTGGTCGTCACAGATCCGCTGCACCAGCGAAAGCCCCAGGCCGAGCCCTTCGCCACGCCGCTCGTCACCGCGCACGAAAGGTTTGAACATTGCCTCGCGCTGTTCCTCGGGAATGCCCACGCCACTGTCTTCGACACTGAAACCATGAGCCTCCAGGCTCAGGCGGATATAACCGGTATCGGTGTAATGCGCTGCGTTGCGCAGCAGGTTGCCCATCACCGATTGCAGGAAGGTGGCGTTATACAAGGTCGGGCTGGCACTGACACGGCCATCGTAGTAAAGCGTCAGGCCCTTCTGCTCGATGGTATCGCGCCAGACGCCGATCAGGTCATCAGCCACCTCGCGCAGGCTGGCCCTCGAGGCCACCGCGCCTTCGTCACGCTGGGCCCGGGCCAGCATGAGGAAGGTCTTGACCAGCTCGCGCATCTCCTCGGTGGCGCGGGCAATCCGTTCCACCTGGGCACGTGACCGGCTGTCCAGGCCGGTGTTCTCCATCAGCAGTTCGCAGGAGGTTGCCAGCACCATCAGTGGGGTGCGCAGTTCATGGCTGACATCGCTGGTGAACAGTCGCTCGCGGGTCAGCGCATCGCGCAAGCGGCCCAGGGTGTCGTCGAAAGCCACCGCCAACTGCCCCACTTCGTCGGCGGCATAGTCCGGCGCCAGCGGCGGCGCCAACCCGAGCAACTGGTCACGATGGCGGACTTGCCGCGCCAGGCGAATCACTGGCGCCATGACCCGTCGCGCCAGCAACCAGCCAAGGAAGGCCGCCAGCACCAGGCTGAGCAGGAAGCCCACGACCACCACGGCGAACAGCACCCGCTCGCGCTCCTCGAAATCGCTCTGGTCCTGCAACAGTACATAGCGACGACCGTCCACGACCTCGACCATGGCGTGGTAGGAGAGCTGGTCACGGAACACTTCGTGGAACCCCGCATCGAGATGCCGCAGGTCCTTGGGCAACTCGAAATCATCGCGACCACCGCTGAAGTAGAACAACTGGTCAGGGCGCGGGCGATGGCTCCAGTCACTGACGCTGTCCATGCGCAGCAGGCGCTGCAGATCGCCCCCCAGCACCGAGGAAATCAGACGCTCTTCGACCAGGTGAACAGTGGCGACGATACCGAAGGCAAACGCACCGGCAACCAGTGCGCTCATCAGTGCAAAGGCAATGATGATGCGTTGGGCAAGGCTCTGCTTAAACTCCATCGCGACCCTCGGCGAGGCGATAGCCGACGCCATGGACGGTATGCAGCAGGGGCTTTTCGAACGGTTTGTCGATCACCTGGCGCAGTTGATGGACATGGCTGCGCAAGCTGTCGCTATCGGGGCAGTCGTCGCCCCACAGGGCTTCTTCGAGCACTTCGCGGCGCAGCACGTGCGGGCTCTTCTGCATCAGCACCGCCAGCAACTTCAGGCCGACCGGGTTGAGTTTGAGCAGTTTGCCCTGACGGGTGACTTCCAGCGTGTCGAGGTCGTAGCTCAGGTCTGCAACCTGCAGCGTACGCCGACCACCGCCCTGGGCGCGACGCAGTACCGCCTCGATGCGCGCGGCCAACTCGGACAGGGCGAAAGGCTTGAGCAGGTAATCGTCGGCCCCCGAGCGGAAGCCCTGCAGGCGATCGTCAAGCTGGTCGCGGGCGGTCAGCATGATCACCGGGGTGTCGCGGCGGGCGTCTTCGCGCAGGCGCTTGCACAGGGTGTAGCCATCGATACCGGGCAGCATGATATCGAGGACGATCAGGTCATAGTGTTCGGTCGCGGCCAGGTGCAGGCCCGACAGGCCGTCCTGGGCACAGTCGACGGTATAGCCTTTCATGCCCAGGTAATCAGCCAGGTTGGCGAGGATATCGCGGTTGTCTTCAACCAGTAGAATGCGCATCGGGGTCTCCTGTGCGGCGCTTCGCTGTGCGCGGCAGGCGCAGCTTACGGCCATTGGCCAGGCATCGCCAGCCTTGGTGGAAAAACAGCGCAACTGACGCTTTTTTCACTGATCCTTCACGCACACAGCATAGCAACGGACCGAAAATGCCCGATCCTTCATGCCTTCCCCTTGCCTGTGGAGCCTTCATGCACACCGCCCGCCCCCGCCCGATCAACCCCTGGCTGTACCTTGGCATCCCCCTGGCTACCGCGCTGGTTCTGCTGCTGCTCGAGGCCACATCGCTGGACATGGACGTGGCCAACCTGATGTTCGATCCGTCGGTGGGTCAGTTCATCGGGCGCCATAGCTACTTCCTCGAGACCATCCTGCATGACCGCGTCAAGCAGGCGGTGATCGGTGTCGGGCTGCTGGCGGTGGTGGCGTTCATCGCCAGTTTCTTCTGGTCACGGCTGGGTAACTGGCGTCGCGAACTGGGTTGCCTGGTGCTGGCCCTGGGCCTGTCCACGGGGTTTGTCACGCCGCTAAAGCAACTGACTGCAGTACAGTGCCCTTGGAGCCTGACCCAGTTTGGCGGCAAGGAAACCTACAGCAAACTGCTCGAAGCACGACCAGCGACCGACAAACCAGGGCTCTGCTGGCCCGGCGGCCATGCAGCGACCGGTTTCAGCCTGTTCGCATTGTTCTTCGTGCTGCGTGACCGCAAGCCTCGCCTGGCGCGTGGTGCCTTTGCCCTCGCGGCGGGTGTCGGGGTGGTGCTGTCGATAGGCCGGATGATGCAGGGCGCGCACTTTCTCTCGCACAACGTCTGGACCGCAGTGTTCTGCTGGTTGATCGGATTGGGCTGCTATTACCTGGTGCTCTATCGCAGGGGAATGGCGCGGCTGACCGTGGCTGAGCGCGGCATTGCCTGAGTCGACGCAGGTCTGACAAGCGCCCATGAAAAAGCCCCGCACAAGGCGGGGCTTTTTCATGCAGCTAGGGGCCAGGGCTGGCTTACATCATGCCGCCCATGCCACCCATGCCGCCCATGTCTGGCATGCCGCCAGCAGCTGGCTTGTCTTCCGGCAGGTCAGCAACCATGGCCTCGGTGGTGATCATCAGACCACCGATCGAAGCAGCGGCTTGCAGCGCCGAACGGGTGACCTTGGCTGGGTCCAGGATGCCCATCTCGATCATGTCGCCGTACTCGCCGGTCGCGGCGTTGTAGCCGTAGTTGCCCGAACCCTGCTTGACCTTGTCGGCCACAACGCTTGGCTCGTCGCCGGCGTTGGCAGTGATCTGACGCAGCGGCGCTTCGACAGCGCGACGCAGCAGGGAGATACCGACGTTCTGGTCTTCGTTGTCGCCTTTGAGCTCGGCAATGGCTGCCAGGGCGCGAACCAGGGCAACACCACCGCCAGGCACCACGCCTTCTTCAACGGCTGCACGGGTAGCGTGCAGGGCGTCTTCAACGCGGGCTTTCTTCTCTTTCATCTCGACTTCGGTGCCAGCACCGACCTTGATCACGGCAACACCGCCAGCCAGCTTGGCCAGACGCTCTTGCAGCTTCTCACGGTCGTAGTCCGAGGAAGTCTCTTCGATCTGGGCACGGATCTGCTTGACGCGTGCTTCGATGTCGGCGTCAACGCCAGCACCGTCGATGATGGTGGTGTTTTCCTTGGACAGGATGACGCGCTTGGCGTTGCCCAGGTGCTCCAGGGTGGTGGTTTCCAGGGTCAGGCCGATTTCCTCGGAGATGACCTGGCCGCCGGTCAGGACGGCGATGTCCTGCAGCATGGCCTTGCGGCGGTCGCCAAAGCCTGGGGCCTTGACCGCAGCAACCTTGACGATGCCGCGCATGTTGTTGACCACCAGAGTAGCCAGGGCTTCGCCTTCGACGTCTTCGGCGACGATCAGCAGCGGACGGCCCGACTTGGCGACGGCTTCAAGAACCGGCAGCAGTTCGCGGATGTTCGAGATCTTCTTGTCGACCAGCAGCAGCAGCGGGCTTTCGAGCTCGGCAACCATGGTGTCAGGCTTGTTGATGAAGTACGGCGACAGGTAGCCACGGTCGAACTGCATGCCTTCTACGACGGACAGTTCGTTTTCCAGGCCCGAGCCTTCTTCAACGGTGATCACGCCTTCTTTACCGACTTTTTCCATGGCTTCGGCGATGATTTCACCGATGGAGCTGTCGGAGTTGGCAGAGATGGTGCCGACCTGAGCGATGGCCTTGGAGTCGGCGCATGGCTTGGACAGGTTCTTCAGCTCGGCGACGACGGCAGCGGTGGCCTTGTCGATACCGCGCTTGAGGTCCATCGGGTTCATGCCGGCAGCGACGGCCTTCAGGCCTTCGTTGACGATGGCCTGAGCCAGAACGGTAGCGGTGGTGGTGCCGTCGCCGGCAGCATCGTTGGCCTTGGAAGCAACTTCCTTGACCAGCTGGGCGCCCATGTTCTCGAAGGCGTCCTTCAGTTCGATTTCCTTGGCAACCGAAACACCGTCTTTGGTGATGGTTGGAGCGCCGAAGCTCTTGGCCAGGACAACGTTACGGCCTTTCGGGCCCAGGGTAGCCTTGACAGCGTCAGCCAGAACGTTGACACCAACGAGCATTTTCTTGCGGGCGGAATCGCCGAATTTTACGTCTTTAGCAGCCATGATCGTTTAATCCTTGGAATTCTTTAGCAGGGAAATCGGGGAAATCAGCCTTCGATGACGGCGAGGATTTCGTTCTCGGCCATCACCAGCAGGTCTTCGCCATCGACTTTCACGGTGTTGCTGCCCGAGTAAGGGCCGAAAACCACTTTGTCACCCACTTTCACGGCCAGCGCGCGCACTTCGCCGTTGTCCAGGACGCGACCGGTGCCAACGGCGACGACTTCGCCGCGGTTTGGTTTTTCAGCGGCCGAACCCGGCAGGACGATACCGCCAGCGGTTTTCGATTCTTCTTCGCTGCGACGGATGACGACGCGGTCATGCAGAGGACGAAGCTTCATTGTCGATCTCTCCCAAATTGTGGTTTTCATCGGCCGGTGTCGACACCGGCGGGTTGAGGCTATCCGGCGTTGCCGGTGGGGGCTCGCGGCCTGCGAACCCCGCGTGTCATGTCTGGTGTCGCCACCAGAAACCTTGCGGTGACACATACATGAGGCCGCCCGATTCGATTACAAGGCTTGCCATGGAATTTTTTTAATCTGTGTACACAGGCCGAAAAAAAGCAGGGGCCGCATAGCGGCCCCCCCCCCTGGGTCATTTATCGATCATTTATCGCGGCGCTCGTACTCGCCCTCGATCACGTTCGGACGATGGCCGCCATCGCGCGGCTGCCCGTTGAACGGATCATCCTGGAACGCCCGTTGGCGCGTGGCCTGGGCCTCGGCCCGTTGGCGCAACTTGCGCGCCACCAGATGACGGGTGAATGGCAACAGGCACAGCAGGCCCAGCACGTCGCTGATGAAACCCGGCAGCAGCAGCAGGCCACCACCCACAGCCAGCATCAGGCCCTGGAACATGTCCTCGGCGGGCAGTTCGCCGCGCTGCAGGCTTTCACGGGCGCGCAGCGCCGTTGCAAGACCTGCCAGGCGCATGACCAGCAGGCCGAGGGCGGAACCGGCGATGATCAGCAGCAGCGCCGGGAAGAAACCGATGGCGGCGCTGACTTTGACGAAGACGAACAACTCCAGCACCGGAAAAATCAGGAACAGCAGTAGAAAAGCACGCATCAAGGATTCCTCGACGGAAGAGAACCTTCCAATAAGACCTCAGATGGATGCAACTGCTCGCGATTTCAACCCTCGACTTTCGCCGCAGCCGGCCACTGGTCGGCGCGCGCCAGCAATACCAAGGCCTCGCGCACTTGTGTCGGCGTATTGCAAGTATTCGGGAAGGCCAGCCAGTGAATTGCCTGGCCGATGCGCAGGTGCATGCCCTCGCTGTCGATGCCGACCATCTCGGCCGGTACACTGCGCGGCAGACCGGTGAGCTCGACGTAATGGGCGATGGCGTTGGCATGATCGCTGTTCATGTGCTCGATCATGCTGGCTTCTGCGCCTCCAGCGAATGGATTGGCCAAGGTGACCTCGTCGAGCCAGTGGATTGCGCCGAAACCACCGATGTAGCGATGGCGCACAGGTTCCAGCACCCAGAAATCGAAATCGTGGGCCTTGTGGTAGTTGCTGGCATCCGGGAAGTATCGGTAGTAGCGCGCAGCAGCCGCTTCGATGGCGGCTTGGTCGGTCAGCTTGCGCGCCTCGGCCATCACTGTCAGGCGGCCCACCGCCTGCACGTCTTCGGCGTCACGCTCGCCCACCAGCAGCGAGCACTTGGGGTCTTTCTGCAGGTTATGGGTGTGCTGGGCGATACGGCTGATGAGGATCAGCGGGTGTCCTTGGGCGTCCAGGCAATAAGGCACCACCGAACCGAAGGGGAAGCCGGGCATGGACTTGGACAGGGTCGAGAGCACGCCGCGGTATTCTTCGAGCAGCAGTTCCCGGGCGGGGCGGATGGCGTTGGTACTCACGGGAAACTCCTGGGGCAGCGGACTGGATGGGTGACAAGATAATCATTATCACCGCCGCCTGCCACAGGAGCGCTGTACAGCCCCACGCGAGCGGTCTTACCAGGCCACACCGAAACCTGCGGTGTAGCGGGTCTTGTCCAGGTCGCTGTCGCTGGTGCCCTTGATCAGGTCCTTCTCGGCCTTGAGGTTGAGCGAGGCCCACTCGGTCACCTTGTAGCGCAGGCCCATCTCGGCATCCAGCGAGTAATCGGCGACCGAACCGAAGGGCTTGCCCAGCTCCCCGGTGGTGAAGAACTCGACCTTCTTGCCGATCAGGTAGCGGTTGTAGTCCCACTTCACCGCTGCCGAATAGAAGTTATCCTTGCCGCCGTCGCGGTATTCGTAGTCGGTGCGGTTGATCAGCGAACCAAGCGAGAACGCGCCCAGCTCGTCGTCCCAGAACTGATAGCCCGGGCCAGTACCGACGGTACGCTGGCGCGCCAGATTCTCGATCTGGTCACGCTTGTATTCCAGACGTCCCTGCCAGAACCATTTTTCGGTGAGGAAACGGTCCAGCGCGTACTCGGCGCTCCAGTTGTTGGTGGTGGTGACGTCATCCTTGGTTTCGCGGTTGTACTCGCCTTCGGCGTTGTGCCGCCAGCGACCGTGACGTGCGGTGGTCTTGAAGCTGACATCGTAGTCATCGGTTTCGTTTTCGGCACGCTTGTAGTCCAGCGCCAGGTCGACATTACCTTTCCACAGGAAGTCCTCGACCAGCGGGCGCGGCTTCATGATCTGCTCGATGCTGGCAAGCTCCACGGTCTTGGGCGCCTCACCGTTGGCCAGGGTCACCTTGCCAGGCTCGGCGGCCTTGAGCGACTTGGCCCTCTCGCCCGAGTAAGCATCCTGTTTGACCAGCAGTTCCTGATCGCTCTCGAGTGTCTGAACCTGTTTCCAGTCCAGCGCGATACTGCCGCCATAGGGAGTTTCCAGCAGCAGCTTGCCGCCGTCGAAGACCTTGATCTTGCCACTCAGACGATCACCGTTCTTCATCCAGACGGTGTCAGCCAGCGCGGGCGCAGAGAGGGAAGCAGCGAACAGGCACAGCAAGGCTCTAGAATACATAGGCAGAATTTGCGTTCGGTTGGACAAAAAAAGTCGGGCATTATCCGGATACCCACGACCAGAGCAAGGACAGACCGGGCCTATGCCTACGAGTTCAATTCTCATTTCGTACAACAACTTGTCTATTTCCACCTTCAGATCAGGAATTGCCTGATGTCTGATCAATCGATTCCGCACCCGGACGATCCCGAAGCCCGACGAATGGCGCTTTATTCGGTCCTGGGCCAGATTCCGGAAGGCAAGGTCGTCAGCTATGGCCAGCTCGCCGAACTGGCGGGTCTTGGCCGCGCCGCACGCTGGGTCGGCCGCACCCTGGGGCAATTGCCGGCCGACACGCGCCTGCCGTGGCATCGGGTGCTCGGGGCCGGTGGCCGCCTGAGCCTGCCACTGGGTACGCCGTCGGGCGACGAACAACGCGCCAGGCTGCGCGCGGAGGGCGTGAATGTGGCCAATAATCGAGTGGATATGTCGCGCCATGGCTGGCGCGCAATGGAGCACAGCGGTTAGAGTGCGCGCTTTGTTTTCGCAAACTTGAGGCAGATGTTGGCCCATGCCCCGTAAAACCTGGCGCGCTGCGCTCGCTGCCTATGCCAGCCCGTCTACCCTGGTGCTTTTGTTGCTCGGCTTCGCCGCCGGCATGCCCTACATGCTGGTGTTCTCCACGCTCTCGGTCTGGTTGCGCGAGGCGGGTGTAGCCCGTGAGACCATCGGCTACGCCAGCCTGATCGGTCTGGCCTACGCGTTCAAATGGGTCTGGTCGCCCCTGCTCGACCAATGGCGCCTGCCACTGCTCGGCGGCATGGGACGGCGTCGCTCGTGGCTGCTGCTGTCGCAGGTCCTGGTCGTCATCGGGCTGATCGGCATGGGGCTGTGCGACCCACAGAAACACCTGTCGTGGCTGATCGCCCTCGCGGTGCTGGTAGCCTTCGCCTCGGCCACCCAGGACATCGCCGTCGACGCCTATCGCCTGGAAATCGCCGACGACCAGCGCCAGGCCGCCCTGGCCGCCAGCTACATGGCTGGCTACCGGGTTGCCGCGCTGCTCGCTACTGCAGGTGCACTGTTCTTCGCCGAATGGTTCGGTTCCACCGGTTTCAGCTACCTGCACAAGGCCTGGACCGGTACCTACGTGCTGTTCGGCATCCTCATGTTGCCGGCATTGTTCACCACGCTGGTGATGCGCGAGCCCGCGGTGCCGCTGCGCACCCAACTGTCAGCGGCACGCTACGGGCTGATGCACCAACTGGTGTCAGTGTTCGTGCTGATCGTCCTGCTGGTCTCGGTGCCTGCCAGCTTCACCCAGATGTTCAACACCGACTGGGCCAGCGTGGTGTTCGGCGACTCGACCATGCTCGACCTGCTGCTCGAGGACCGCGCCTTCCTGCGCCTGATCCTCTATGCACTGCTGACCTGGGCCTGCCTGTCTTCCATGGGCCGTCGCGGCCTGGCGCCGGTGCTCACGCCGGTCAACGACTTCATCGTCCGCTACCGCTGGCAGGCCTTGCTGCTGCTGGGGCTGATTGCCACCTACCGGATGTCGGACACCGTGATGGGCGTGATGGCCAACGTGTTCTATATCGACATGGGCTTCACCAAGGACCAGATCGCCAGCGTCAGCAAGATCTTCGGCCTGATCATGACCCTGGTCGGCGCCGGTGTTGGCGGTCTGCTGATCGTGCGCTTCGGTATATTGCCGATCCTGTTCATCGGCGGCGTGGCCTCTGCGGCCACCAACATCCTGTTCGTGATGCTGGCCGATATGGGGCCGAACCTGGAAATGCTGGTGGTGACCATCTCGCTGGACAACTTCAGCTCGGGCATGGCGACCTCAGCGTTCGTCGCCTACCTGTCGAGCCTGACCAACCTGAAGTTCTCGGCGACCCAGTACGCGCTGCTCAGCTCGATCATGCTGTTGCTGCCGCGGCTGATCGGCGGCTATTCGGGGGTGATGGTGGAGAAATTCGGCTATCACAACTTCTTCATGATCACCGCCCTGCTAGGTGTCCCCACACTGATCCTGATCGCCCTGCACTGGCGCCAGGAAGTGGGACGGGGCAAGCAGGCGCAGGCGGAAAGCTCGGTGACCGAGCAGCCCTGACAATCGAGTCGTCCTTTTCGCGGGCAAGTCGGGGCGCCGAACCG
>NZ_JBNFMU010000057.1:0-1587 GCF_049942315.1 Pseudomonas wayambapalatensis | reverse complement strand
CCCTTGTAGGAGCGGGCTTGCCCGCGAATGCCACATCTCGGTGACGGTTTGTATACATTTATATAAAACGCACCAAAAAAATTCAGAAAAACGACATTTTGCCCTGTTCCAGTGCGATTGCTTCTTGATAGAGTCCGGAAAAAATCAATAAGTCCAATCCTCTTGGTGAGATGTCTACCATGATCGAATCCGTCGACCATTTCCTCGCACGCCTGAAGCAGCGTGACCCTGCCCAGCCCGAATTCCACCAGGCTGTCGAAGAGGTGCTGCGCAGCCTCTGGCCGTTCCTCGAAGCCAACCCCCACTACCTGCAGGCCGGCATCCTCGAACGCATGGTCGAGCCGGAGCGTGCCGTGCTGTTCCGCGTGTCGTGGGTCGATGACCAGGGCAAGGTCCAGGTCAACCGCGGCTATCGCATCCAGATGAGCAGCGCCATCGGCCCGTACAAGGGCGGGCTGCGCTTCCACCCGTCGGTGAACCTGGGCGTGCTCAAGTTCCTGGCCTTCGAACAGGTGTTCAAGAACTCGCTGACCTCGCTGCCCATGGGCGGCGGCAAAGGTGGCTCGGACTTCGACCCCAAGGGCAAGAGCGATGCCGAAGTCATGCGCTTCTGCCAGGCATTCATGAGCGAGCTGTACCGCCACATCGGCGCCGACCTCGACGTGCCGGCCGGTGACATCGGTGTTGGCGCCCGTGAGATCGGCTTCATGTTCGGCCAGTACAAGCGCCTGGCCAACCAGTTCACCTCGGTGCTGACCGGCAAGGGCATGACCTATGGCGGCAGCCTGATCCGGCCGGAAGCCACCGGCTACGGCTGCGTGTACTTCGCCGAGGAGATGCTCAAGCGTAAAGACCTGCGTATCGACGGACGTCGCGTGGCCATCTCCGGTTCTGGCAACGTGGCCCAATATGCGGCGCGCAAGGTCATGGACCTGGGCGGCAAGGTGATTTCGCTGTCCGACTCCGAAGGCACGCTGTTCTGCGAGGCCGGGCTGAACGACGAGCAGTGGGATGCGCTGATGGAGCTCAAGAACGTCAAGCGTGGCCGCATCAGCGAGCTGGCCGAGCGTTTTGGCCTGGAGTTCCGCAAGGGCCAGACGCCGTGGAGCCTGCCGTGCGATATCGCCCTGCCGTGCGCCACCCAGAACGAACTGGACGTCGAGGACGCCCGCGCCTTGCTGCGCAACGGCTGCGTCTGCGTCGCCGAAGGCGCCAACATGCCGACCACGCTCGAGGCGGTGGATGTGTTCATCGAGGCGGGCACCCTGTTCGCACCGGGCAAGGCGTCCAACGCCGGTGGCGTTGCGGTGTCGGGCCTCGAGATGTCGCAGAACGCCATGCGCCTGCTGTGGACGGCGGGTGAGGTGGACAGCAAGCTGCATGCGATCATGCAGTCGATCCACCATGCGTGCGTGCACTATGGCGAGCAAGCCGATGGCTCGGTCAACTACGTCAAGGGCGCGAACATCGCCGGCTTCGTGAAAGTGGCGGATGCCATGCTGGCGCAGGGGGTGGTCTGATTCGAGATCCTCGGGGCCGCTTTGCGGCCCAATCGCGGGACAAGTCGGAGCGCCGAACCGCCGCTCC
>NZ_JBNFMU010000056.1:0-3172 GCF_049942315.1 Pseudomonas wayambapalatensis | reverse complement strand
GGCTCGATGTCACGGACCAGCGACAGCAGGCCTGCCTGGTGGTCCACCAGCAATACGGCGGCGTCGTCTTTGTTCAGGCGGTTGTAGGTGAATTGGCTCATGGTCGTGCTCCTTCGGGTGGGGTGGGTTGTTGTCTCGACTGCATGGGCACAGATTAAAAACATCGCGTTTCTGGCGGTAGATAGTGAAAAACGGCCTTAGCGTTCTTTTTTTGGAACGATGAAACGGATGTCGCCCTTTTCACAGGTAAACCCACACCCACAGATGCCCCATTGCCTGGGCAACCAACCTGCTCTTTACTACCCCTCAGCCCTCCCCTAGCCCCCGAGACCACCATGCTGGCCTTCATCCAGTCCTACCCCCTGCTGCTGGGAACCTGCCTGATCTTCCTCGACCTGCTGCTCTGGCAACTGATCCCGCTGGAGCGCCGCGCCTGGCGTATCGTCACGCGCCTGGGCATCTTCGTGATCTTCAGCGCCGTCCTGCTGGCCGCCGGCATGAGCCCGCTGCAACCGCCGCCATGGGCGGACGATGTCGCGCGCAACCTGATCGCCACGGTGCTGACCATCGGCTGGTGGCTGTTCGGAGCGCGCACGGTGACGGTGGTGTTCGGCCTGCTGATGATCGCCCGCGGCAGTCACGGCGGGCGCCTGCTGCAGGATGTCGTGGGCGCGCTGATCTTTCTTGCCGCAGCCGTGGCGGCGGCGGCCTATGTCCTGCAACTGCCGGTCAAAGGGCTGCTGGCGACCTCCGGGGTGATGGCCATCGTCATCGGCCTGGCGCTGCAGAGCACCCTGGCCGACGTGTTCTCCGGCATCGTGCTCAACACCACGCGGCCCTACCAGATCGGCGACTCGATCTCCATCGACGGCACCGAGGGCAAGGTGGTGGATATCGACTGGCGCGCCACGCGGCTGATCACCGGCAGCGGCAGCCTGGCGGTGATTCCCAACTCGGTGGCGGCCAAGGCGCGCCTGCTCAACCACAGCCGGCCAGCCGACCGCCACGGGGTTTCGATCAGTGTGGTGGTACCCGCCAGAATCCGCCCCAAGCGGGTGTTCGACGCGCTGGAGAAAGCCCTGCAAGGCACCAGCGCCCTGCTGCCGTCACCCGCAGCGAAGGTGTCGGTGAAAGCTTCGACGCTGGAGTCGGTGGAATACGAGGCCAGCGGTTTCATCGCCGACGCGGCGCAAAAGACCGACGTACGCAACCTGCTGTTCGACCTCGCCCACCGCCATCTCGAGGCCAGCGGTGTGATGTGGAACCTCGACCTGGCCGTCGCCCCGCGTAGTCGACAGCGTGAGCTGCTCGACGAAGTGCGGGTGTTCCGTTCGCTGAGCAGCGAGGAACGCGATGCCCTCAGCCAGCGCATGATGGCGGTGGAGTATCTGGCCGACCAGGTGATCCTGGATGTCGGCCAACAGTCCGATCACTTGCTGGTGATCGGCAGCGGCGTGGTCCAGGCCTCGATCCGCAATGGCGACAAGCGCGTGGAGGCCGGGCGCATGGGGCCGGGGGAAGTGCTGGGGATCGAGGGCATCATGGACGAGAACAGTTCGTTCGCCGAGTTCCGCACCCTGACTGGCTGCCTGCTGTACCGGATCGACAAGGAGCAGGTGCGCAGTTGCCTGGCCGAGCGCGGCGACGTGGTGCAGGCGTTGAACAAGCTGCAGCGGTTCAGGCTGCAGAGCCGGGAGTCGCTGCTGATGCAGAAGCCGGCAGCGGTGAAGAAGGGCGGCTTTCTGAGTTGGCTGCACAAATAAGCGGGCCCCTTCGCGGGTTTATCCGCGAAGGGGCCAGTGCAATCACAGCACCACGCGCAGGCACTGCCCTGCGTGATACAGCGAGAAGCCCGACTCGTAGAATGCCGTGCGCAACGAAGGCGCACTCACCGGCTTCATCGGTGAGAACGGGATCGGCAGGCGGTCCGGATCATCCTTGAGCAGAAACTGCGCAAGAGCCCGGCCAATCACGGTGCCCGTGGTATTGCCACGGCCGTTGTAGCCTGTCACCGCTACCACTCCCGACGCCGGTTCGAACAGACGCATCAGGTGGTCGGGGGTAAAGTCGATGCAGCCGGTCCAGTGCATTTCCCACTCGACCTTGCCCAGCTCAGGGAAGTAATGGCTCTGGATGCGATCGGCCCAACTGCGCACGAACCACGCCGGCTTGTTGTCGACCCGGCCCAGGCTGCCGAGCAGCAGGCGACCCTGATCATCACGGCGGATACTGCTGAGCACGGTGCGGGTATCCCACGAACCCTGGCCATGGGGCAGGATCCTGTCGGCCACCGCACCCTGCAGCGGCTTGGAGGCGATCTGATAGTAGTAGCCGCGGAAGAAGTGCTTCTGCAGATGGCTCCAGTCGCCTTCGGTGTAGGCGCCCGTGGAAATCACCACCTTGTCGGCGCGCACGCTGCCACGGTTGGTGGCGACTCGCCAGCCGTCGCCATCACGCGTCAGGCCTTCGACCGCCGATTGCTGGAACAGCTTGCCACCCAGACGCTGCACCGCCGAGGCCAGGCCTTGGGTGTAGCCCATGGGGTTGATGGTGCCGGCGCGGCGGTCGAGCAGCGCGGCGGAAATCTTGTCGGTGCCGCAGTATTCCTGGCATTCGGCCCCCCGCAGCAGTTCCACGTCGGCACCCCGGCGACGCCATTGTTCATGGCGTGCCTCGAGGTCGGCGAGGCCCGTGGCGTTGTGCGCCATATGCAGGTTGCCTTTGTGCTGGGCCTGGCAGTCGATGCCCAGGCGTTCGATCATGGCGAAGACTTCCCCGGGCGCCTCGCCAAGCACCTTGTTCAGGCGCCCGCCCTGCTCCAGCCCCAAGGTCGCCTCGACATCGTCGGGACGGATCCAGGTCCCGGCGTTGACCAACCCGACATTGCGCCCGGAGCCGCCATGTCCAACCTTCCAGGCCTCCAGCAGGATGACCGACTTGCCCTGTTCGAGCAGGTGGATCGCCGCCGACAGCCCGGTGATTCCTGCGCCGATCACGCAGACATCGGCCGTGTGCTCACCGGCCAGCGCCTGTGAAGCGACGGTCGGTCGGGTGATCGATTCCCACAGACATTCTTGACGCAGTTCGGACATGGCCCGGCTCCAGCAATATTGTTCTTGTTGCGGTTAGGTCGGCGTACCGCCCAATCGCGGGCAAGTCGGGGCGCCGAACC
>NZ_JBNFMU010000055.1:0-1035 GCF_049942315.1 Pseudomonas wayambapalatensis | reverse complement strand
GGGGGCGGCCCCTGTTGCCTTTTTTCAGCTAGGACTTCTCCTAGGGGGTGTTTTTCTCCCCTCCCGCACCCCCTCGCCCTTCCTCCCCCCCCCCCCCCCTTCCCCGCGAAAAGCACGACTCGGCGTTAATCACGAAAGAATGTTCTTCATCGACAGGTTACGCGCGTACCAAGGCCGACGCGGCACCCGCCGCAGCAGGTCGGCGATGCCGTCCTCTTCGCCGAAGGTGATACGCAGCGCAAGCTTCATCACCTCCACATCCATCTCCACTGTCTTGCCCGGACGAATACCCGGTGTGGTACTGCACCCATGAGTGTCCGGCCCCAGCCAGGGGTCGCCGACTTCCACCCAAGGACCCGGCGCGAACCACTTCACGCCATTGACCTCCAGGCGCCGCACCTGGCCGGGGTGATAGCGTTCATGGGCGCGATACCAGTCTTCGATCCGGTCGTCGATCCAACCATGGAACCCCCAGAACACCGGGTGTACATGGGAAGAAAACGGATCGCCCAGGAAGTCGTTCTCACGGCCGAACCAGCGCCCGGCGAAATCCGACGGGTCGCGCGCAAAGGGCACCGGCGCACTGTTGGACGGGTCCCGGGGCACCGAGGCCCAGCACATGTGCAGCCAGTCGTGCAGGTTCATCTCCACTTCCGAACCAAAGGTGCCCAGGCTCAGCTTCGACAGGTACTGCGGATCCTGGTATTGCGATTCCCAGACCTGGAAGTTGCTGCAGAACGTCTCCCCGGCCTTGATCGCCGACACCCACTGGCCATACTCGTCGTCGCCCGGCGCTTGCCAGGGCGGCGGCACGCAGCAGCCGTCGTGGTTGTCGTAATAGCGGGCAAAACCCTGCCGGTCGAACTCGACATTGGGCTGTGGCAGCGGAAAGCGCTGCCAGGAGGGCAGGTCCTGCAGGGCGCGTGCGGCAGCGAGCATGTGCCGGTGCATGAACAGAAAGTCCACGCCCGAACCATTGCGGTGCTTGCGCGGCCCGCGGGCATCGCGCTCGTGGTCGCGCGGCCCTGGCTGCCA
>NZ_JBNFMU010000054.1:0-10861 GCF_049942315.1 Pseudomonas wayambapalatensis | reverse complement strand
CAGATCGAGGTGCTGGCCAGCACGCCCTGAATGTCCGCCTGGCTGTATACCTGCTGCGACCAGGCCACCAGCGCGGCGACGTTGCGGTGGGCGATGGCCACGCCTTTCGGGCGGCCAGTGGAGCCGGAGGTATAGATCACATAGGCCAGGTTATCGGGCACGGCACGGGCTGGCAGGTCACTGTCGTCGCCGTCCAGCGTTAGCTCATCAAGCAGCACGGTTGCGAAGGCACCGTCCACCGCCAGTGCATCGAGCACCGCGCGTTCGCTGATCAGCACACGGGCAGCGCTGTCGTCGAGCATGTAGCTGACGCGCTCGGCCGGATAGTCCGGGTCCAGCGGCACGTAGGCGCCACCGGCCTTGAGCACTGCCAGCAGCGCCACCAGCATCGACATGCCGCGCGGCAAGGCCACACCGACCCGCACTTCGGCGCCGACACCCAGGCTCACCAGGTGGCGGGCCAGGCGGTTGGCGCGAGCGTTGAGGGTGGCGTAGTCCAGTTGCTCATCGCCCCAGATCGCCGCCAACGCCTGCGGCGTGCGACGTACCTGGGCTTCGATCAGGCTATGGATGCACTGGCTGCGGTCGAAGTCCAGGCCGTTGGCGTTCCACTGCCGTTCGATGCGGGTCCGTTCACGGCCCTCCAGCAAGGTCAACTGGTGCAACGGTGCCTGAGCGTCGGCACAGAACTGCTCCAGCAGGTGCAGCAGGTGACGCGCCACGCCCTCGACGGCGCTGTCGCGCAATTGCGTGCGGTCGTAGTTGAAGTGCAGGGTCAGCTCACGCCCGGCGGCCACCGCCAGGGTCAGCGGGTAGTTGCTTTGCTCGTGAGCACGCACCGCGCTGAAACGCAGGCTCTGATCGCCCCCTTGCTCCAGGGCCTCGGCGATGGGGTAGTTCTCGAACACCAGCAAGGTGTCGAACAGGCCCTGGCTACCCTGCTCGGCCCACCGCTGGATTTCGAACAACGGTGTGTGCTCGTGCTCGCGCAGAGCCAGGTTGACGCCCTGGACCGTCTGCAACCACTGCGCCAGCGACCCCTGCGCATCGGGCGCGGCGATCACCGGCAGGGTGTTGATGAACAGGCCGATCTGCTGCTCGATGCCCTTGAGCTCCGCCGGGCGACCCGCCACGGTGGCGCCGAAGCACACGCTGCGCTGCCCGGTATAGCGCTGCAACAGCAACAGCCAGGCGGCCTGCACCAGCGTGTTGACCGTCACTTTGTGCTGGCGCGCCAGCGCGCCGAGGCGCTCCATGGCCTGGGCATCGAGGCCAGCATGATGATCGGCATAACCGCCCTGCCCGCCAGGCTGCGGCGCCGGCAAGGCACGCGACAGCCAGGTCGGGGCCTGCAGACCGCTCAATTGCTGGCGCCAGAACGCCTCGCGGGCCTGCGCCGGCTGGCGCTGCAGCCAGCCGATGTAGTCGCGGTAATGCCCGGACGGCGCTGCGATGGCCTGCCCGGCATAGCGCTGCAGCACCTCGCCCAGCAGTTGGGCGGTGCTCCAGCCGTCCATCAGGAGGTGATGGCTGGTGAAGATCAGGTGATGGCTGTTGGCACCGTTGCCCACCAGCAACAGGCGCAGCAACGGCGCCTGCTCCAGATCGAACCCTTGCTCACGGGCTTCGCGTGCCAAGGCATCGAGCCGTGCGTTGTCCGGCACCTGGCCGTCCCAGCGCACCTCGGTGAACGGCACCTGCACCTGGCGCTGCACCACCTGCAGCGGCCGGGTCAGCTCGCCCTGCCAGCGCAGCCCCGTACGCAGGATCGCGTGGGCCTCGACGGTGGCCTGCCAGGCGGCCTGGAAGCGCGCCACATCCAGGCCCTGCACATCGGCGCGCATCTGGTTGATGTAGCCACCGCCCGCCTGGTCGTAGAGCGAGTGGAACAACATGCCGTGCTGCATCGGCGACAGCGGGTAGATGTCCTCGACCGTGCTGGCGTCCAGTTGCAGCGCATCCAGGCCGGCCTGGTCCAGCTCGGCCAACGGCACATCGGACGGGGTCAGCCCGGCGTGGCCAGCCTCGGTGCAGTGCTCGACCAGGGCGCTGAGTGCCTCGCGGTAGGCATCGGCCAGGCCTTGCACAGTGGCGACTTCGAGCATCTGCGGGCTGAAGGTCCAGCTCAGGCTCAACTGGCCGTCATACACCTGGCCATTGAGGGTCAGCCAGTTGCCCAGTTGTGCAGTGTCGCCCTGCTCGCGGCCACGGGCCTCGCCACTGGGGCGCAGCAATGCCTGTTGTGGGTCGAAGCTGGCGTCGAACTGGCCAAGGTAGTTGAAGGTGATACGCGGCTGCGCCAGCGCCTGCAGCGCCGCACGATCATCGGCGCTGCCAAGGTAACGCAGCACGCCGAAGCCCAGGCCCTTGTCGGGCACCGCGCGCAGTTGCTCCTTGACGCGCTTGATCGCGCTGCCCAGGTCGGCACAGTGGTCCAGACGCACCGGGAACAGGCTGGTGAACCAGCCAACGGTACGGGTCAGGTCGATGTCGTCGAACAGCTCCTCGCGGCCATGGCCTTCAAGCTGGACCAAGGCACTGTCGCTACCGCACCAGGGCGCCACGACCCGTGCCAGGGCGGTCAGCAGCAGGTCGTTGACCTGGGTGCGATAGGCCGCCGGTGCCTCTTGCAGCAGGCGCCGGGTGGTCTCGGCATCCAGCCGGGTGTGCACGGTGTGGGCCAGGGCGTTGGCCAGCGAGCCTTGCGGGTCGTTCACCGGCAGGTCGCGCGGTGCGCCGGCCAGTGCCGTCTGCCAATAGGCCATCTGCCCGCGCATCTCGCCCTCGGTCGCAGCCGCCAGGCGCTCGGCCCAGGCCTTGAGCGAGCTGGTCTTGGCCGGCAGGACGCACGGCTGGCCGGCGTCCAGTTGCGTCAGCGCCTGTTGCAGGTCATCGAACAGGATGCGCCAGGAAATACCGTCGACCACCAGGTGATGAATGACCAGCAACAGGCGCTGGCTGCCATCGGCGAGCTGCGCCAGTACCGCGCGCAGCAGCGAACCGTCTTCCAGCGCCAGGCTGCCCTGCGCGCGGTCGGCCAGGGCCTCCAGCGCAGCGTCGTCCTCGACGTCGGCCTGCCACAGCAACGCCGACTGCTGGTAGAGCGCCTGCATCGCCTCTGGGGTTCGGAAGTGTGCGCCCTGGGCGCCGAACGACAGGCGCAGGGCATCGTGGTGGTTCACCAGTTGGCTCAGGGCTGCGGCCAGCGTCTCGACCTGCAGGGCGCGCGCGGGCTTGAGCCAGACCGACTGGTTCCAGCGCGCAGGCTCTGCAGGCAACGCGGCGAAGAACGCCTGTTGGGCCGGCAGCAGCGGCAGGCTGCCGTGCACCGGACCCTGGTCGATGACCAGCCCCTGGCCACCCACCTCGGCGACCTGGGCCAGGGCGCGGATGGTCTGGTGCTGGAACAGTTGTTTGGGGGTGAAACGAATACCCACCTGGCGGGCACGGCTGACCAGCTGGATGGAGACGATCGAGTCGCCGCCCAGTTCGAAGAAGTTGTCGGTCACGCCCAACGCCGGGCACTTGAGCACGTCCTGCCACAGCGCGTGCAGGCGCAGCTCCAGGTCGTTGGCCGGTGCGACCTGCTCGCTGCCCGCACTGGCTTCAGGCAGCGGCAGCGCCTTGCGGTCGAGCTTGCCGTTGCTGGTCAGCGGGAACGCGTCCAGCAGCAACAGGTGGTTGGGCACCATGTAGGCCGGCAACTGCCCTTGCAGCGCCTCGCGCAGGGCGCCAGCCAACTGCTCGTCCTGGCCCGGCTCGGGCACCACGTAGGCCAGCAACTGCTGCTCACGCGCCAGCACCAGCGCCTGGCGAACACCCGGCAGCGCGACCAGGCGCGCCTCGATCTCGCCGAGCTCGATGCGCAGGCCGCGAATCTTCACCTGATGATCGATGCGCCCGAGGTAGTCGATCACCCCGTCGTCAGCCTGGCGCACCAGGTCGCCACTGCGGTACAGGCGCGCGCCGGGTCGGCTGGAGAACGGATCGGGCACGAAACGCTCGGCGGTCAGCGCCGGGCGCTGGTGGTAACCGCGTGCCAGGCCTTCGCCACCGATGCACAGCTCGCCGGCAGCGCCCGCCGGACACACCTGCAACGCCTCGCCCAGCACATAGGCGCTGGCATTGTCGATCGGCGTGCCCAGCGGCACTACCGCCCCTGCCAGCACGGCCGGGACTTCGCACGCGGTGCTGTCGATGGTCGCCTCGGTCGGGCCATAGAGGTTGACCAGGCGCCCTTGCCAGCGCTCGCGCAGCTGTGCGCACAACTGCGCACTCAGGGCCTCGCCGCCGCACAGCACGGTGCGCAGGCTGGCCAGTTGCTCGGGACGAGCCTGGGGCAGCATCGCCTGCAACAGCGAAGGCGCCGATTGCAGCACGGTGATGCCGTGCGCCTGAACCTGCTCCCACAGTTGCGCCAGCGACTCATCCTGCCCCGGCGCCGCCAGTACCAGACGCGCGCCGCAGATCAGCGGCAACCAGAACTCCCACACCGACGCATCGAAGCTGATCGCGGTCTTCTGCAACACGCGGTCCTCGGCCGTCAGCGGCAAGCACTCGCGCATCCACGCCATGTGGTTGCCAAGGCCGGCATGGCGCACCGCCACGCCCTTGGGCTGGCCGGTGGAGCCGGAGGTGTAGATCAGGTAGGCCAGGTGCTCACCGTCCACCGCGACCTGCGGGGCGATGAAATCGGCGTCCTCCATGGCGGTCGCCGACTCGAGCGCCAGCACGTCCAGCCCCTGCGGCAACGGCAGTTGCGCCAGCAGGGCCGGCTGAGCGAGCAGCAGGCCGATGCCGCTGTCGTCGAACATGTAGGCCAGACGCTCGGCAGGATAGGCCGGGTCGAACGGCACATAGGCCGCACCGGCCTTGAGCACGGCCAGCAGCCCCACCACCAGTTCCAGGCTGCGCTCGGCAGCGATGCCCACGCGCACCTCGGGGCCGACGCCACGGGCGATCAGTTCACGGGCCAGGCGATTGGCCCGCGCGTCGAGCTCGGCATAACTGTACTGCTGCCCGGCGCAGACCACGGCCACGGCCTGGGGCGTGCGCTCGGCCTGGGCCTGCACTTGCAGGTGCACCGGGCGGGCATCGGCATGCACCACCTGCGACCCCTGGGCACGCAGGCGCACCTGCTCGGTTTCGGCGGCGCTCATCAGCGCCAGCTCGGCGCAACGCTGGTCAGGCTCGGCGACGATGGCCGCGAGCAGCGTTTGCCAGTGAGCGACCAGACGCTGCACGGTGCCGCGCTCGAACAGGTCGGTGGCGTAGGTGAAGGCGGCGATCAGCGCGTCGTCGGACTCATGGGTTTCCAGGGTCAGGTCGAACTGCGCGGTGGGGTTGTCCCAGGCCACCCCTTCGACGCGCAGGTCACTGCCCGGCGCGGCCTGGGCCTGGCCGCGCGCCGGGGCACTGCGCTGGTGGTTGAACATGACCTGGAACAGCGGCGCATGGCTGAGGCTGCGCTGCGGTTGCAGGGCTTCGACCAGTTGCTCGAACGGCAGATCCTGATGCTCCTGGGCGCGCAACGCGGTGTGCTTGACCTGCTCGAGGAAGGCGCGGAATGGCTGCTGCCCGTCGATCTCGGCGCGCAGCACCTGGGTGTTGACGAAGAAGCCGAGCAACCCCTCGGTTTCCGGGCGGTTGCGGTTGGCCACCGGCACCCCGACACGGATATCGTGCTGGCCGCTGTAGCGGTGCAGGAACAGTTGGAAGCTTGCCAGCAACAGCATGAACAGGGTCGCGCCCTGCCCCTGGGCCAGGCTGCGTAATTGACGGCTGAGGTCGGCATCGAGGCTCACCTCCAGGCGCTCGCCACGCAGGCTCTGCACCGCCGGGCGCGGACGGTCGCCCGGCAGCGCCAGCAACGGCTGCTCGCCGCCCAGTTGCTCACGCCAGTAGTGCAACTGGCGCTCGCGCTCGCCGGCTTCCATCCAGTGCCGCTGCCAGATCGCATAGTCGGCGTACTGGATCGGCAGCGCCGCCGCCACAGGTGCCTGCCCCTGGCTGAATGCACCGTAGGCCCGCACCAGCTCGCCGATCATGATCTGGATCGAGGCGCCGTCGGCGATGATGTGGTGCTGGACGATGGCCAGCACATGGTCGTGCTCACCCACCTTCAGCAGGCTGGCACGCACCAGCGCGCCGTCGAACAGGTCGAACACCTGCTGGGTCAGGGCTTCGACCCGGGCCTTGATGCAGGCATCCAGCGCCGCATCGCCCGGGGTGCCGGCAACCAGTTGCTCGTGCGCCAGGGGTAGTCCCGCGGGCGGCAGGATACGCTGGCTGAGGCGCCCGTCCTGCTCGGCAAAGCGGGTGCGCAGGCTTTCATGGCGCTGCTCGAGCCAATCGAGGCTGCGCTGCAGGGCGTCGATGTCCAGGTGGCCGCGCAGACGCAGCACGGTCGCCAGGTTATAGGCGGTGCTGCCAGGGTCCATCTGCCAGAGGAACCATTGGCGCTCCTGGGCGTAGGACACCGGCAGTGTTTCGAAGGCTGACTGCACCTGCGGGATCGGCAGGTTGGCCGGGGACACCCCCTCCGCCAGCATCTTCTCCAGGTACAGGCGGCGCTTTTCAAGCGGCAGGGTAATGAAGCGCTGCGCAATTCTCAGGGCTGCTTGGGTTTCCATCAAACTTCCTCCATTTCGTCAAGCAGCCATTCGAGCTTGCTCAATTTCGATTCATCCACCACCTGCCCACCTGCCTGGCCCAGCGCCTCGGCGAACTGCTCCAGCACCGGGGCCTGGAACACCAACTGCGGCGACAGCTTCAGGCCCAGCGCCAGTTGCAGGCGCGAGACCACGCTGACGGCCAGCAGCGAATGCCCGCCCAACTCGAAGAAGTGGTCGTGCACACCGACCTGCTCCAGTTGCAGCACCTGCTGCCAGACCTCGGCGACCTGGCGTTCCAGATCCGTGCGTGGGGCTTGGTAGGCCTGGCGTGCAGCGCTGGCGTCGACGGCGGGCAGGGCCTTGCGGTCGAGCTTGCCGTTGGGGGTCAACGGCATGCGTTCAAGCACCTGGATATGCGCCGGCACCATGTAGGCCGGCAGCCGCTCGGCCAGGCTCTGGCGCAGCGCCTCGCGCAGACCGTTGCTGCCCGCCTCGCCTACCTCCAGAGGCACCACATAGCCCACCAGTTGTGCGCCGCCCGCGCCGTCGCGGGCAATCACCACGGCCTCGCGGACCTGCGGATGGTCCTGCATCAGGGCCTGGATCTCGCCCAGCTCGATGCGGAAGCCGCGGATCTTCACCTGATGATCCAGGCGCGCGAGGTACTCCAGGGTGCCATCGGCCAGGTGGCGCACCAGGTCACCCGTGCGGTACAGCCGCGAGCCGTCGTCGGCGAACGGATGCGGTACGAAGCGCTCGGCACTCAGTGCCGCACGGCCGTGGTAGCCGCGGGCCAGGCCTTCGCCGCCGATCAGCAGCTCACCGGCCACGCCCGGCGCCACCGGTTGCAGGTCGGGACCGACGACGAACAGCGTGGTGTTGCCGATGGCTTCGCCCAGCAGCGGTGCCGGCTGTGCGGCGTCCAGGCGCCTGCGTGCCGACCAGATGGTGGTCTCGGTGGGGCCATACAGGTTCCACACTTCGCCCCCCAGGGCGAGCATGCGCAGGCTCAGTTCCGGCGCCAGCGCCTCACCGCCACAGAGCATGCGGCAACCGCGCAGCAGCTCGGCCTGCGGGTTGTCGAGCAGCATGCGCCAGGTCGACGGCGTGGCCTGCACCACGTTCACGGCCTGCTCGCGCACCACCTCCAGCAGTTGATCCGGATCGCGTGCAGCCTGGCGATCCACCAGCACCACACGTGCGCCGCGCACCAACGGCAGGAAGATTTCCAGACCGAAGATATCGAACGAGAAGGTGGTCAGCGACAGCACCCGGTCGTGGGCCTGCAACCCTGGCGCTGCCGCCATGCTGTCGAGGAAGTTGCCAAGCCCCCGGTGCGGGACCATTACGCCCTTGGGCCGCCCGGTGGAACCGGAGGTGTAGATCACATAGGCCAGGTGGTCGTCAGCCACCGCCACCTGCGGGTCATGGGTCGCCAGTGCGTCCAGCGCATCCGATTCCGCTCCCAGCAGCATCTGCCGAACACCCTGCGGCAGGTTGCGTCGCTCGGCCAGGTGGGCCTGGGTCAGCAGCAGGCCGATGCCGCTGTCCTGGATCATGTAGTCCAGGCGCTCTTCGGGGAAGTCCGGGTCCAGTGGCACGTAGGCGCCACCGGCCTTGAGCACGGCCAGCAGTGCGACCAGCATTTCCAGGCCACGGTCCAGGCACAGCCCCACCAGGCGATCTGGCCCCACACCTTGGGCAATCAGGCCATGGGCCAGACGATTGGCGCGCAGGTTGAGCTCGGCGTAGCTGATCGATTGCGCGCCATGGACGGCGGCGATGGCCTGTGGTTGCGCCTGGGCCTGGGCCTCGAACTGACGGTGCACCGGCAGCCAGCTCAGGTCGTGGCCGACCTGCCCGCTCCAATCGTGCAGCACCTGGCGGCGCAGGGCCGCAGGCAGGCTGTCGACCTCGCCCAGCGGGCGTTCGGCATCTTCGACCAGGGCGTCGAGGATCTGCGCCAGTTGCGCCGCCAGCCCGGCGATCTGTGCCGGGGTGAAGCACTGCGGGTCGAAGCTGTATTGCAGGCTCAGTTGCGCGCCAGCGTTGACCAGCAGGGTCAAGGCGTAGTTGGTCTGTTCGAGGTTGTCGATGGCGCCGAAGCGCAGGCCATCCGGCGCACGCGCCTGCAGCACGTCCGACACCGGGTAGTTCTCGAACACCAGCAGGCTGTCGAACAGGGCTTCACCGCCCTGCCCGGCCCAGCGCTGGATGTCGAACAGCGGCGTGTACTCATGCTCGCGCAGGCTCAGGTTCTGCGCCTGCAGGCCCTGCAGCAGGCTGGCTACACTGTGCTGGGCGTGCAGGGTCAGCGCCACCGGCAAGGTGTTGATGAACAGACCGACCTGCTGCTCGACCCCGGCCAGCTCCGACGGGCGCCCCGCCACCGTGGCACCGAAGCACACGGTCTGCTGCCCTTGGTGGCGCTGCAACAGCAGCGCCCAAGCCGCTTGCAGCAAGGTATTGAGGGTGACTTTCTGCTCGCGGGCAAACGCCGCCAGGCGCGCACTGCGCTGGGCATCGAACACCTGGTCGTGCTGGGCGTGGGCCTGCTCATCGCTGGCCGGCGTGGCGCCACGGAACACTTGGGCCAACAGGGTCGGCTCGTCCAGCTCGGCCAGTTGCGCGCGCCAGAAGTCCTGGTTGCCCTGCTGATCCTGGCGAGCCAGCCAGTCGATGTAGTCGCGGTAGCGTCCGCGTGGCGCGTCCTGTGCCTGGCCGTTGTAGTGCTGGAGCACTTCGGACAGCACCTGCGCGTGGCTCCAGCCATCCATCAGGATGTGGTGATAGGTGTAGATGAAGTGGTGACGGCCTTGGCCAAGGTCCACCAGCAGCAGGCGCAACAGCGGCGCACTGGCCAGTTCGAAGCCCTGCTGGCGCTGGGCATCGGCCAGGGCCTGCAGGGCCGGGGCTGGCGCGTCCAGGTCACGCAGGTCATGGACGCTGAATGGCACCTCGACCTGCTGGCGAACCACCTGCAGCGGCTGGGCCAGATCGCCTTCCCAGACGAAGGCGGTGCGCAGGATGTCGTGGGCCTGCACCGTGGCCTGCCAGGCCGCCTGGAAACGCTGCGGGTCGAGGCCATCGATGTCGACACGCATCTGGTTGATGTAGTCGCCGCTGGCCTGCTCGTAGAGGCTGTGGAACAGCATGCCCTGCTGCATCGGCGACAGGGGGTAGAGGTCCTGGATCGCCTGCGCTGCCACCGGCAGGGCATCGAGCTGGGCCTGATCGAGACCGGCCAGGGGGAAGTCCGACGGTGTCACGCCGGCGACACCGGCCGTGCAGCAATGGCCGACCAACGCCACCAGCTCGCGCTGGTAGTCCTCGGCCAGGCGCTGCAGCGTGGCGACATCGAAGCGCTCGCGGCTGAAGGTCCAGCTGATCTGCAGGCGGCCATCGAACACCTGGCCGTTGAGGTTGAGCCAGTTGTCCAGCGGCGCCTCGGGTGAATGTTCGGCGCCACGGTTTTCCCCGGCGGGCAGCCAGGCGGGCGACTCGTCGGCAAAGCTGGCATCGAGCTGGCCGAGGTAGTTGAAGGTGATGCGTGGGGTCGGGAGCGCACCCAGGGTGTCGCGCACCGAGGCGTCGCCCAGGTGACGCAGCACACCGAAGCCCAAGCCGTTATCGGGAATCGCGCGCAGTTGCTCCTTGATCTGCTTGAGCGAGTCGCCCAGGCCTGCCGCCGGGGTCAGGCGCACCGGGAACACGCTGGTGAACCAGCCGACGCTGCGGGTCAGGTCGAGGTGTTCGAACAGGTCTTCGCGGCCATGGCCTTCCAGTTGTACCAGGGCATGGTCGTGGCCGGTCCAGCGGCAGATCACACGGGCCAGGGCCGTCAGCAACAGGTCGTTGATACGGGTGCGGTAGGCGGCGGGCGCCTGCTGCAGCAGTTGCCGGGTCTGCTCGGCATCCAGTCTGCTGTGCACCGTCACGCCGTCGCAGTTGCGATTGGCGGCGTCCAGGCGCTGGCACGGCAGGCTGTCGTGGGCGCCTTCGAGGGTTGTACGCCAGAAGTCCAGCGACTGCTGCAGGCGCGGGCTTTGCGCGGCGCGTTGCAGTTCACCGGCCCAGTCGCGTTGCGAGCTGGTCTTGCCCGGCAGGGCCAGGGGCTTGCCGCTGCTCAGTTGCTCGAAGGCCAGTTGCAGGTCTTCGAGCAACTGAGCAGCGGCAAGCCCCTGGCCCTGCCGGGCAAGACCAGCTCGCAACGCGACTGGGCCGGTGAACTGCAACGCGCCGCGCAA
>NZ_JBNFMU010000053.1:0-12157 GCF_049942315.1 Pseudomonas wayambapalatensis | reverse complement strand
GCTGCTGCCCAATCCGCCGGTGACTCGGACCTGGAAGCCGTTGGCACGCAGGTACTGGGCAGTGATTTCGGCGAGCACGGTCTGCTCGGTGAACACCCGCGCGCCGATGCGCACCAGGGGTTTTTCTGCAGCTTGGGCAAAACCTGCGCATAGCAGTGCCGCGCCCAGCAGCAGGGCGATTGTCTTTTTCATGAGTTCCCTCTTGTTATCCGGCCAAGCCGCGTTCCAGCCAGCGCTTGCTGGAGAAGCTCACCAGGGCATCCAGTACCAGGGCCAGGAGCGCCGTGCAGGCGGCGCCCAGCAGCAGCTGTGGCTGGTTGTTCAGGGCGATGCCGGGGAAGATCAGGCTGCCAAGGCTGTTGGCGCCGATCAGAAACGCCAGTGGTGCGGTGCCCACATTCAACGCCAGGGCCACGCGCACGCCGCCGACGATGATCGGCACGGCATTGGGCAGCTCCACCTGCCAGAGTTGCTGGCGCGGGGTCATGCCGATGCCGGTGGCGGCTTCCTTGAGCGAGGCGGGGACGTTTTTCAGGCCCTCGTAGGTGTTGCGCACGATGGGCAGCAGGGAGGCGAGGAACAACGCGAAGATCGCGGGGCCTGCGCCGATGCCCAGAATGCTCAGGGCAATGGCCAGAACGGCCAGGGGGGGAATGGTGTTGCCAACGTTGAAGAACTGCATGAAGCGCTCGGCTTTGTCGACCCGGTGCGGTCGACTGAGCGCAATGCCGGCGGGGATGCCCACGGCCAGCGCCGCCGCCATCGAAGCCAACACCAGTACCAGGTGCGCTTGCAGGTAGAACCCAAGATCGTCGCGGTAACGCGCGATCGTGTCAGTGCCGATCCAGTGGATCAGCAGGGCCAGGATGACGAGCACGCAGGCCCATCCCATCAGCCCTTTTCCGTAGCATTTCGCCACAGGTGGACTCCTTATGTCGTCGGCGGACACACTTCTTCGTAGCCGGCCCGTGCGGGAGGCGGGTGGTGTGTTCGCGAGTAGCAGCGTGACGCCTGCGAGGCAGTGCGTTCATGCCATGAGTCGAGCCCCGTCAGGCTCGTGAATGCTGGTGAAACCAGCCCTGAACCGAAACGGGTTGCAGGGGAGTGGACGTCTCCGGGGGCGTAAAGGTTCCCATCTGAGGCGGCATTTGGCCAGTGCTAATCACTGGCTGAATGCGAAAAAGGCGCGCAAAAAATGCGATTTGTCGCGCTGCAGGCGTTGAAAACACTGCGCTGGCGGTCTTTTTGCTAACGGCGCGCGACACCGGTTGCAAGCGTGCATGGTCGACCAACTCGTCGTGATGACGAACCAGCGTACGGACCAAACGTAGAAATCCTACCTCTTGAAGCTGATGCATCTGCTATCGACCAAGTACTGGAGGGCTCAGCATTTGCGTCCTGGAAGATCGAAATAGTCGCTTGAAGGAATATTCCTTGAGAGGTATTTTTAGTGTGGTCCATACGCATGTGCCCAGAGTTCGTCGTGGAGTTCGAGGCATTGGACCAAGATGTTCAGGATGAGCTTCTGGCACAGCTTCACCTCCTCGCTTGCTACGGCCCTGCGCTAGGGCGTCCTCGCGTGGATACCTTGAGTGGCTCACGGTATTCGAACATGAAAGAGCTTCGATTCAATGCCAGTGGTGGTGTATGGCGGGTGGCATTCGTGTTTGACCCTGTCCGCTGCGGCTTACTGTTGGTGGCTGGCAACAAGGCTGGCGTGAGTGAACGCAGGTTCTACCGAGCGCTGATTGAACGGGCTGATGAGCGGTTTGATCGACATCTGTGCAGAGGGTGAAGGTATGTACAAGACACTTGATGACATAATGGCGGGCCTTTCTCCCCAGCGCAGGGAGAAGGTCGCAGCGCGTGCAGACGAGTTACTCGATGAGGAAATGACCCTTCAGGCCTTGCGCAGGCAGCTTGAAATCACTCAGGAAGGCTTGGCGGAGCGTCTTGACGTTCGCCAAGGCAATGTTTCCAAGATGGAAAACCGTAGCGATATGCTGATTTCAACCTTGCGCACCTATCTGCAGGCCATGGGAGGCAGGCTGGAGCTCGTCGCCCATCTGCCGGGGCGGTCACCCATTACGATCAAGGGGCTGGCAGAGGACACCGGGCATTGAGCCTCGGGCGGGTGCCGCGCTGGCTTGTCACCAGGCATTTTGGCCTGGCGCCCGAGTTCAGGTATGATATCGCCCCTTTTTCGATCCCCATTCAGGCGATTTCCCATGACCAACCAGGCCGCCGAAGTCGCGAAGCGCCGCACTTTCGCAATCATTTCCCACCCCGACGCCGGTAAGACCACCATCACCGAGAAGCTGCTGCTGATGGGCAAGGCGATCTCCGTCGCGGGGACCGTGAAGTCGCGCAAGTCCGATCGCCATGCCACCTCCGACTGGATGGAAATGGAGAAGCAGCGCGGCATCTCCATCACCACCTCGGTGATGCAGTTCCCGTATCGCGAGCACATGATCAACTTGCTCGACACCCCCGGCCACGAAGACTTCTCCGAAGACACCTACCGCACCCTCACCGCGGTGGACTCGGCGCTGATGGTGCTGGATGGCGGTAAGGGTGTAGAGCCGCGTACCATCGCCTTGATGGACGTGTGCCGCCTGCGCGACACGCCCATCGTCAGCTTCATCAACAAACTCGACCGTGATATCCGCGACCCGATCGAACTGCTCGACGAAATCGAAGCGGTACTGAAGATCAAGGCCGCGCCGATCACCTGGCCGATCGGTTGCTACCGCGATTTCAAGGGCGTGTACCACCTCACCGGTGACTACATCATCGTCTACACCCCGGGCCACGGCCACGAGCGCACCGAAGCCAAGATCATCCAGAAGCTGGACTCCGATGAGGCCCGTGCGCATCTGGGCGACCAGTACGATAGCTTCGTCGAGCAACTGGAACTGGTGCAGGGCGCCTGCCACGAGTTCAACCAGGACGAGTTCATCAACGGCCAGCTCACGCCTGTGTTCTTCGGGACCGCCCTGGGCAACTTCGGTGTCGACCATGTGCTCGATGCCGTCGTCGACTGGGCGCCGCGCCCGCTGGCACGTGTGGCGCACGAGCGCACCGTGGAGCCGGTGGAAGAGAAGTTCACCGGTTTCGTGTTCAAGATCCAGGCGAACATGGACCCCAAGCACCGCGACCGTATCGCCTTCATGCGCATCTGCTCGGGCAAGTACGAGAAGGGCATGAAGATGCGCCATGTGCGCCTGGGCAAGGATCTGCGCATCGGCGATGCGCTGACTTTCTTCTCGTCCGAGCGTGAACAGCTCGAAGAGGCATACGCCGGCGACATCATTGGCCTGCACAATCACGGCACCATCCAGATCGGCGACACCTTCAGCGAAGGCGAAGCGCTGGGCTTCACCGGTATCCCGCACTTCGCCCCGGAACTGTTCCGCCGTGTGCGCCTGAAAGACCCGCTGAAATCCAAGCAACTGCGCCAGGGCCTGCAGCAGTTGGCCGAGGAAGGGGCGACCCAGGTGTTCTTCCCCGAGCGCAGCAACGACATCATCCTCGGTGCGGTCGGTGTGCTGCAGTTCGATGTGGTCGCCAGCCGCCTGAAGGAAGAGTACAAGGTCGAGTGTGCCTACGAGCCGATCACCGTCTGGTCGGCACGCTGGATCGCCTGCGACGACAAGAAGAAACTCGAGGAATTCCAGAACAAGGCCATGGAGAACCTCGCCATTGATGGCGGTGGTCACCTGACCTACCTGGCGCCGACCCGGGTCAACCTGTCGCTGATGGAAGAGCGCTGGCCTGACGTGCAGTTCCGCGCGACCCGCGAACACCACTGATCCCAGCAGGATGCGGCGCAAGGCCGCTTCCGGGTAATGCGCCGATGGGCGCTCTGCCCGGGAGCGGCCTTGTGCCGTTATGGGGCGTGCAGCCGCTTCCGGAAATATTTTTTGCACAAGCAGTGAGGTAACCCGGCGCGGCATTCGTGTAGTGAGTGAAAGTGCGATTCATTCGCAATCAATCCGTTCTCTCACAGGTCAGCGTCCATGAAGTTCACCCCGCGTTGCGTCCCTCTCTGGTTCGGTCTCTGCACCCTGTCCGCTGTGGCGCTGACACCCCTGGCTCACGCCGCCGAGCAGGTTCAGGTGTATACCTTCGCCCAGCCCGGTCAACCACTGGCCCAGGCCCTCAACGCCTTCAGCCGCACCACTGGGCAAAGCGTGGTGTACACCTTCGAGCTGCCCAGCCAGCAGGCGCCGGCGCTCAACGGCGCGTTCAGCGCCGAGCAGGCCTTGCAGCAATTGCTCGGCCATTCCGGGCTGGCCTGGCGCCGCGTCGATGCGCGCACCCTGACCTTGGAGCCTCTCGACACGTCCGGCGCCTTGAACCTGCAGGCCACCACCGTGACCTCGCAGATGGACAGCTTCAGCTACCAGCCACCGGCCAGCCCCTCGATCATGCGCGGCCAGGGGACGAACCTGGAAACGCCGCACGCCATCAACGTGGTTCCGGCCCAGGTGCTGCGCGACCAGGCACCGCGCAACCTCGACGATGCCCTGGCCAACGTCAGTGGTATCACCCAGGGCAACAACTTCGGCGGCACCTCCGACACGGTGATGAAGCGAGGCTTCGGCGACAATCGCGACGGTTCGATCATGCGCGACGGCATGCCCATCGTGCAGGGTCGCAGCCTCAACGCCACCACCGAGCGCGTCGAAGTGCTCAAGGGGCCCGCGTCGCTGCTGTACGGCATCCAGGATCCGGGCGGGGTGATCAACGTGGTCAGCAAGCGCCCGCAGCTCGAGCAATACAACGCCTTGACCCTACGCGGCTCGACCTACGGCAGCGGCAAGAATGGCAGCGGTGGCAGTTTCGACAGCACTGGTGCACTGGGCGACAGCAACCTGGCCTATCGCTTGATCGTCGATCATGAAGATGAAGACTACTGGCGCAACTACGGCGTGCACCGCGAGTCGCTGGTGGCACCGTCGCTGGCCTGGTTTGGCGAGGACACCCAGGTGATGCTGGCCTACGAGCACCGTGAGTTCCTGTATCCGTTCGACCGAGGTACGGCGATCAGCAACCGCACCAATCACCCGCTGGACATCCCGGCCACTCGCCGCCTCGACGAGCCGTTCAACGACATGGAAGGCCGTTCGGACCTGTATCGCCTTGAAGTCGATCACCAGTTGGCGGACGACTGGAAACTGCACTTCGGCTACAGCTTCAACCGTGAAACCTACGACGCCAGCCAAGTACGGGTGACCGGCGTCAACGATCCCTGTGGCACCCTGACCCGCAGCATCGACGGCACCCACGGCGCCATGAGCCGCGACCAGTTCGCCACCCTGAGCCTGAACGGCAATGTGCAACTGGGCGGGATGCAGCATGACCTGTTGCTGGGCTTCGACCATGAAGACCGCAAGGTCTACCGCGCAGACCTGATCCGCCAGGCCAGCCGCTCGACCTTCAGCTACCTCAACCCGGTCTACGGCCAGGAGCCTGAAGGCAGCACCGTGCGTGCCAGCGACAGCGACCAGACCGACAAGCTGCGCACCGACTCGCTGTTCTTCCAGGACGCCGTGCACCTGGACGAGCACTGGATCGCCGTGGCCGGTGTGCGCCTGCAACAGTACGACCAGCTCGCCGGTCGCGGCCGGCCGTTCACCACCAACACCGATACCAGCGACCGCGCCTGGACCCCGCATGCCGGGCTGGTCTACAAGGTCGATGAGCAGTTGTCGTTCTATGGCAGCTACAGCGAGTCGTTCAAGCCCAACTCCAGCATCGCCCCACTGACCGGTGGCCTGGTGCTCGACTCTTCCATCGCTCCGGAGGAGGGCAAGGCCTGGGAGCTGGGGGCCAAGCTCGACATTCCCGGGCAGATCACCGGCACCCTGGCGCTGTTCGACATCACCAAGCGCAATGTGCTGGTGGCCAACTTCGACACCCGCACCGGCGAAACCCTGTACAGCAATGCCGGCGAAGTCAGCTCGCGTGGCGTCGAACTGGACCTGAGCGGCCAGCTCAGCGAACGCTGGAGCCTGATCGGCAGCTATGCCTTCACCGACGCCGAAGTGACCAAGGACCCGGACCTCAAGGGCAATCGTCTGCAGAACGTGGCGCGCCATACTGGCTCGCTGTCAGCGGTGTACGACTACGGCAGCCTGTTCGGCGGTGATCGTCTGCGCCTGGGAGCGGGTGCACGCTATGTCGGTGAGCGGGCAGGTAACCCGGCCAACGATTTCGACCTGCCGGCCTACACCGTCGCCGATGCCTTCGCCAGCTACGAGACCAAGCTGGATGCGCACAAGGTGCGTTTGCAGTTGAACGTGAAGAACCTGTTCGACAAGGTGTACTACAGCTCGGCGGTGAACCGGTACTTCGTGGCCATCGGCGATGCACGGCAGGTGAGCCTGTCGAGTACCTTGGAGTTCTGAGGCAGGGTGCAAGATGGCGCTTTCAGAGGGCTGGGCGGCTGGACACCGCTCGGCAGCACTCTACGTCAATGGCGAAGTAGAGTGCTTTCGGTGCAGTCAGCGATCAACGCGGTTCACGTGGGTAGGGGAAATCGAAATGCCCTTTTCGGAGGATGAAGCCGTCTGCCTCTCCAGAGAAGCTGACGATGCACCTTTCGTTGACGTTGTTCATATGGACCTCCCCTTGGAGTGACCTGACGCTGCTTCCTCCCAGAATGATTCCTGGGATGATGCCGGGTTTCCCGCCTGCGTGTTCGTCACTGGTGATAAAAGGGTAGCGCCCATCTTTTGTACCATTGGGAACATTCAGAACGACTCGATCAGGCGGTGGGGCCATGTACGCGATGATCTGAGTGAAGCCCGGATTGAACTCGTAATCAATCTTGGCATTCGAGGTCTCGAACGTATGTTCGCTCTCGTAGCCATACCACTTCAGACGAAAGTAAGGTTCCTGCGATGTGTCCGGCGCAGGTGAACCAAAAGAGACGTCGGGTAGTTTTGTGATCTTGTCCATGTTCCACCCCTGAGCGATAGATTCAGTGAAGGACGATAGGTGCCTGCTGAAGCTAAGCAATTGATCAGGAGCCCACAACTAGCAGAATTATCAGGTACCCAGGCGAAGGTTTATCGGCTCGCAAGTTCTATTCTGCCCAACGCAGCGCGATATTCGCCGGGCGTTGCGCCCATCGCCTGCCTGAAGCGGTTGCTGAAATGGCTGGCACTGGCAAACCCGCACAGCAATGCCACCTGCCCCAGCGGCAGGTCGCCCTGGCGCAGCAACCGGCATGCCTGGTGCAGTCGGCGCGCCAGCAGGTACTGGTGCGGCGGCAGGCCGAAGCTTGCGCGGAACATCCGGGCGAAGTGGTATTCGGACAGATTGCAGCGCAGCGCCAGTTCGTTCAGTGAAAGCGGCTGGTCGAGATTGGCCTCGATGTAGTCCACCAAGTGCCTACGCTGGTGCGGTGCCAAGCCGCCTTTGAGCCGCAGGCCCTGTCGCAGCCCGGCCTGGCCCAGCACGGCATGGTCGATGATGGCGTGCGCCAGGCTGCTGGCCAGCAGGCGCTCGGCAGGTTCGTTCCAGTCAAGCCCGATCAGTTGGTGAAAGCGCAGGGCCTGCTGTGGGTCGTCGAGGAAGGTGGCTTCGTGCAGCTGCATTTCCCGTGGCTCGCGGTCGAGCAGGCGAATGCAGCCCAAGGCGAACTGTTCTTCGCTGATGTACAGGTGCGCCAGGCGGATAGCACCGTTGACCACCCAATTGGACTCGTGGCCGGCCGGCATGATGCACAGTTTGTTGGGCGCGCCCTTGTCGCCCGGGCGCTGGCGGCGGAAGGTGCCGGTGCCGTCGGCGATGTAGCACGACAGGGTGTGGTGGCTGGGGGCGAGGTAGTCACGCGCATCGTCACGGTTGCGCCACAGGGCTGCTGCCAGGCCCTCACCCATTTGCGCGCTGGCTTCCAGGCGGGCGTTGGGCGAGCTGTGCATGGCGTTGAAGACTTGCAGCTGATGAAGTGGCGGCATCGGCGATTTCCTCTGGAGGGCTATCGTACTGCGGCGCGGGCGCAATGGGGGCGGTTGCCGACGGAAAAGCGCAAGTTTGTGCAAGCGTGGGGCGGGGAGAGGAGACAGACTTCGTGAGCGGCGCTGGATTCTTCGCGGGCAAGCCCGCTCCTACAGACCTGTGGGTGGCTGTGGGAGCGGCGGTTCGCCGCTGCGACTTGCCCGCGAAGAATCCACCGCCGCTCCCGCAGACCACTGCCAGCCCCAAGGAGCCGGCCCATGAACCTGTCGCTCTACCTGCTCACCGTCCTGATCTGGGGCACCACCTGGATCGCCTTGAAACTGCAATTGGGTGTGGTCGAGATCCCGGTATCGATCGTCTACCGCTTCGCCCTGGCCGGGCTGATCCTGTTCGCGGTCCTGCTGCTGACCCGTCGCCTGCAACCGATGAATCGGCGCGGGCACCTGATCTGCCTGGCCCAGGGGCTGTGCCTGTTCTGCGTCAATTTCATGTGCTTCCTCACCGCCAGCCAGTGGATCGCCAGCGGCCTGATCGCCGTGGTGTTCTCCACCGCAACCCTGTGGAACGCGCTCAACGCGCGGATCTTCTTCGGCCAGAAGATCGCCGCCAACGTGCTGGGTGGCGGCGCCTTGGGCTTGCTGGGGTTGGGTTTGCTGTTCTGGCCGGAGCTGTCAGGGCACGCCGCCAGCCGCGAAACCCTGGTCGGCCTGGGCCTGGCGTTGCTGGGCACCCTGTGCTTCTCGGCCGGCAACATGCTTTCCAGCCTGCAACAGAAGGCGGGCCTCAAGCCGATGACCACCAACGCCTGGGGGATGGTGTATGGGGCGAGCCTGCTGGGGTTGTATTGCCTGGTCACAGGCGTGCCCTTCGCCATGGAGTGGAACACACGCTATATCGGTTCGCTGCTGTACCTGGTGATCCCAGGTTCAGTGATCGGCTTCACCGCCTACCTCACCCTCGTCGGGCGCATGGGTCCGGAGCGGGCGGCGTATTGCACGGTGCTGTTCCCGCTGGTGGCGCTGAACGTGTCGGCATTCGCCGAAGGCTATCAGTGGACCGCACCGGCATTACTGGGGCTGGTCGCGGTGATGGCCGGTAACGTGCTGGTGTTTCGCAAGCCCCGGGTTGCCAAGGCTGCGCAGGCAACGCTGGCCATGAAGTGAGGCCTGTTCCCGACACCGATGCAGAAGATGTCGGCGCTGCGCTGTCTACACTTGGCCAAATCCCTTGATCCTGCAAGGTAGGCCATGTCGACAGCCCAGCCGTGGAACCGCCCCCTCACACCGCGCCAGGCGCACATGCTCTGCCTGCTCGCGCTTGGCCTGCATGTGCTGCCGCTGATTCTTGCCGACTCGATGTACCTCGACGATGTCTGGCGCGCGCAGACCGCCACGGGTAACTGGATCGCCGAAGGGCGCCTGTTCACCCAGTGGCTGCATGCCGGGCTGAGCTTCGCGGGTGGGGCGATCAACCTGTTTCCCTTGCCGCTGCTGTTGAGCCTGCCGGTGGCGGCCTATGCCCTGGCGCGCCTGGCCATCCATTACTTCGGACAGCCGCGCCCGACCGACCTGCTGGTGGTGTTGCCGCTGTGGTACAGCCCGTTCTTCCTGCAGAACCTGTCGTACCAGTACGACGGGCCCGCCATGGCACTGGGGTTGGCGGCGATGATCCTGGCGGTAAGCCTCGATTCACGCCGGTTGTTCGCTGGCACCGTATTGATTGCCTGCGGCCTGGGTTTCTACCAGGTGACGCTGAATGTATTCATCGGCTTGTGTTGCATCGACGCGGTGCGCGGCCTGTTGCGGGGCGATCCGCTGGCCAGGGTGGGCAAAGCGGTGACCCTGCGTGTGGTGCAGATGCTGTTGGGCGGGCTGGTGTACCTGTTGGTGGCGATGCCCTGGATGTCCGAGCAGCGTTTGACCATGCTGGCGGTGGACACTGCGCTGCCGGGCGAAGTGATACAGCGCCTGGGCACTGCGTTCGAACAGGTCGCCCTGCTGCTGACGCCCGGCAATCGGGTCCTGGCGGTTGGGCTGGCGCTGCTGGCCGGCGTTGGCCTGTGGCGCGATGCCCGGGGTATCCATCGGGACCACGGCCTGCCGGGCCTGCTCGTGCGCGGCGGCGGCCTGCTGCTGGCGGTGCTGGTGCTGCTGGTGATGACCAGCGGCGTGATGCTGGCATTCGACTATTTCATTCATGGCGCGCGCACCCTGATGGGCTTTGCCTGCGTACTGGTGCTGCTGCTCTACCTGGCCAGGCGCGGGCTGGGCAACCGTGCGCCCGACCGTGCGCTGATTCTCTGCCTGCCGCTGCTGTCGATGCTGTCGCTGGCCTACGCCCATGGCCGCCTGCTGGAGGCGCAGAAGGCGCAGTTCGCTGCGATCGGCCAGTACATCGGTCAGGACATCCTCAGCCACCCGGCGCTGGACAAGGCCCGCGCCTTCTACCTGCTCGAACGCAACCAGGCCGACGGCTGGTTGCCTGCAGCCTCTGGCGCGCAGGCCCGGGCGCCGCTGCTCAAGTTCATCCGCAGTTCGGACTTCGTACTCTTGCCGGAGATGATGGCGCGCGTCGGTATCGGCCAGTTCTATATCAACAGCTCCGCCAACCAGAGCCCCGCGCCGGCCTGGCGCGCCGATGATCTGCTGGCCCGCGGCGACACACCAGTGGTGGACAACCGCCTGTACAGCATCTACCTCGTCGGCGACCAGGGTTATGTGGTGACCAAGCCGCAGCTCAGGCCCTGGACGTTGCCGTGAGCAGCGGTGCGGGCGGCCTGTTCGGCCAGATGCGGCGCTATGTGCTGGTCGGGTTGGGCAATACTCTGGCGCACTGGTCGGTGTTCTTTCTGCTGCACCTGCTGCTGGGGTTGCGCCAGGCGCCAAGCAACCTGCTGGCGTTCGCCGTGGCGGCCAGCCTGTCGTACTACGTCAATGCCCGCTACACCTTCGCGGCCAGGCCCAGCAAACGGCGCTACTTGCTGTTCCTGCTGGGCATGGGGATAGTGAGCGTGGCACTGGGAGCGCTTTCCGACTGGGCACGCCTGTCACCCTGGCTGACCCTCGTGACCTTTTCCACGGTCAGCCTGGTAGTGGGTTACAGCTACTCGCGCACTGTGGTCTTCAGACGGAGGACGCCATGAACATCACCCTCATCGTGCCGGTGTACAACGAGCAGGACACCCTCGAGCACTTCTACCGCACCGTGCGCGCCGAGCCGTCGCTGCAGGGCATGACGGTGGAGATCCTGTTCGTCAATGACGGCAGCAGCGACGAGACCGAGGCGATCTGCGCCGAACTTGCGCTGCGTGATGAATGGGTCACGGTGATCAACTTCTCGCGCAATTTCGGCAAGGAGTCGGCGCTGTTCGCCGGGCTCGAATATGCCGATGGCGATGCCATGGTGCCGATCGATGTCGACCTGCAGGACCCCATCGAGCTGATCGCACAGATGGTCGAGCGCTGGCAGCAAGGCGCCGACGTGGTCCTGGCCAAGCGCCGCAGCCGCGATGCCGACACCCCGCTCAAGCGCTGGAGCGCGCGCCTGTACTACCGGCTGCACAACCGCATCGCCTCCACCCATATCGAAGAGAACGTCGGTGATTTTCGCCTGCTCGACCGCAAGGTGGTCGCCGCGATCCGCCAGTTGCCGGAGCAACAGTTGTTCATGAAGGGCGTGTTGTCGTGGGTGGGATTTCGCACCGAGATCATCGAGTACGACCGCCCGCCGCGGGTGGCGGGGGAGAGCAAGTTCGGGCTGTGGCGGCTGTGGAACCTGGCGCTGGATGGCATCACCTCGTTCAGCACCGTGCCTTTGCGCTTGTGGACCTACATCGGCGCGGGGGTGTCGCTGTTCGCGCTGGTGTTCGCGGTGTACCTGATCGTGCAGAAGGTGCTGTGGGGGATCGACCTGCCGGGGTATCCGTCGCTGCTGTCGGCGATCCTGTTCCTGGGGGGCGTGCAACTGATCGGTATCGGGATCCTGGGGGAGTATGTGGGGCGTATCTACCAGGAGACCAAGCACCGGCCGAGGTATGTGGTGCGCAAGGTGCTGGGACGGCGGCGCCAGCCGCGGTGAGCCTGTTGGACTGGTGCTGGCCTCTTCGCGGGCAAGCCCGCTCCCACAGGTAACACCACCGTATTCAGAAGCTATGTGGGCTGTTGTGGGAGCGGGCTTGCCCGCGAAG
>NZ_JBNFMU010000052.1:0-10888 GCF_049942315.1 Pseudomonas wayambapalatensis | reverse complement strand
TGGCTGGCCACAACTGGATGCCCTGTTCGGCTTGGGGATTGCGCTGTACATCCTCTTCGAAAAAGACACCGCGCTGCATGGCACGGGCTACGCCCGTGTTCGCGGGACAAGCCCGCTCCCACAGGGATTGGGCTGGCCTTTAGATTTTGAGCAAGACAGTTGCTCCTACGGGATTCAGCGGATCTGATGCTTGTGCAGCAAGCGGTAGAAGGTGGGTCGGGAAACCCCCAGCACCTTCGCCGCGATGCTCATGTTGTCACTGTGGCGGTTGAGCACATCGCACAACGCCTGGCGTTCTGCGCGGTGCTTGTAGTCTTCCAGCGTCCCCAGCGGCGCCTCGGCCTCCTCCAGCACCTGTAACCCCAGATCCTGCGTCTCGATCTGTCGCCCCTCGGCCAGCACCAAGCCGCGACGTACGCGGTTGGCCAGTTCACGTACGTTGCCCGGCCAGTCGTGCCGCCCCATGGCCGCCAGGGCATTGTCGCTGAACGAGCGTGGCCGTCGCCCCGTTTCCAGGCTGTAGAAATGCGAGAAATGGTTGGCCAGCATCGACAGGTCACCGTGCCGGTCACGCAGAGGCGCGGTCACCACCTGCAGGACATTGAGCCGGTAATACAGGTCTTCACGGAACCTGCCACGCTCGATCGCCTGCTCCAGATCCACGTGCGTCGCGGCCAGCACCCGCGCATCCACCGGAATCGGCTGACTGCCGCCAACGCGCTCGATGTGCTTCTCCTGCAGAAAACGCAACAGATTGGCCTGCAACTCCAGAGGCAGGTCGCCAATCTCGTCGAGGAACAGCGTACCGCCGTGCGCCGCCTCGATACGCCCGACCTTGCGTTGATGCGCCCCGGTAAAGGCGCCTTTCTCGTGGCCGAACAGCTCGGACTGGATCAGATGCTCGGGAATGGCCCCGCAATTGATGGCGATGAACGGCTTGTCATGGCGCTGCGACTGACGATGCAGCGTGCGCGCCACCAACTCCTTGCCGGTGCCGCTCTCGCCACGGATCAGCACGGGCGACTCTGTAGGCGCCAGCTTACCGAGCAGCTTGCGCAACTCGCGGATGGGACGGCTCTCGCCCAGCAGTTCGTGCTCGGGCTCATCGACCCGCACCGCCCCCTTGCCACGCAAGCGCGCCATGCCGAACGCACGCCCGAGGGTGACCTGCACCCGGGAAACGTCGAATGGCAGGGTATGGAAGTCGAAGAACCACTCACAGACGAAATCGCCGACGTTCTGCATGCGCAACTCTTCGGCGCTGAGCACGGCGATCCATTCGGTATTGCTGCGCTTGATCAAGTCCTTGACGGCATCCTGGTGACGCAGGTGCGAGGCCTGCAATCGCAACAGGCCGACGTCACAAGGATGCTCGAGCGCAGCGCCCAGGGTACAACTGCGCACATCCCAACCGGCGCCCCGCAGGCCCGGCAGTAGACGGTGGCAATCATCGCAGGGATCGACAATCAGCAGACGGCGTTGGGATGCAGGTTCAAGCATGACCTATCCTTGGCGCCAATTTTCAGTTTTTTAATTAGAAACAGTAAGTTGCGGCGCCCGAATTAACAGTAGCAACGAACCTGACGGTGCCCACTACCGTTTGTCTGCCAAATGCCGTCACGCAAAGCGACTTCGGAATTTTTACCCATAACTGGCGTCACAGGCGGCACATACAACGGATCACTTTTTCCGTTATAAAAAAATTTTCGACTGCCATGTGACTTCACCCACGATCCGGAGCATCAGTACCAATAACCCCGCGCTGCAATCGTTCATTTCTTTACCCGGCGCGGACACACATTTGCTGTTTGGGACCACAAGAGAGACCGAACCATGAATGCCCCGCTCCGTGTCAACGAAGCACTGCTGATTGCCGACCACGCCTTCGAACCCTTCCAGTGCGTTGCCTGGGATGCACCCAACGGTACTGGTGAGCTGAGCCTGGCAGTGATCGACCGGACCAGCACCCGCATCGGCAGCAAGCAGGTATCCTCGCGCATCTATTCGGACCCAGCACAATGGGCGAGCCTGATCGAGGAAGTCCGCGCCGAACTGTTCGAAAAAGGCTACGACCTGCAACCCTGGTCCATGCCCAAGGCATAACTTGCCATTGCACAAGTGCGCATCTTGTCGCGCACTTGTGCAACTTTCCCCCTGCCGATCCGGCAACTTTCAGTTTGTGCGACTTATTGTCGCGCGCCCACGTTATTCAACAACGCTGAACTGTTCGACATGCTGGTAATCCGCCTGCAGTTGCGCAGCAAGTTGCCGTGCGCGCCCCAGGCGCACCGGCGCCGTCTCGATATCGACCAGCACGCAGGCACAGGGCATCGGCTGCACAGGCTTCCAGCGTTGCAGGCGCCCGTCGGTCAGCACCAGGCAGCGTTGGACCTCCCCGGGGTGCGCTTTGCCACGGCGCAGCAACCACTGGCGCGCCTCTTCCAGGGCCGCGAGCAACGGCGTGCCGCCCCCCGCCCCGAGCGCGCGCAGCCAGGGCTGAAGCGCTGCGGAGGCCTTCAGGCCATGGCGCTGCCATTGTGGTGTGCTGCCGCTGGCGGTCAGTAACGCCAGGCGCGCACGCTGGCGGTAGGCCTGGTCGAAGAAGGTCTGGAGAAAACCCTTGGCTTGCGCCAGGGATTGGTGGCGGCGGGTTGACGCCGATGCATCGACAATCACCAACCACAGCTCTGGCGCTTGTCCATGGCGTTGCTGCCAGCACAGATCCTCGACGCGACGCGGCCGGCCCTTGAGCAGGGTCGGCACCCAGGCAACCCGACCGTCAGCGGCGGCACGGGCACGCCCGCGGCTGGCACCTGTCAGTTTTCCGGCACGGGGCCTGGCATCCGCCGCTGAACCAACTCGTGCGCGGATGCTCAGGGCTTTTTTGCCCAGTTCGGCACCTCGCGCCGGGCACCTGCCGTCACCGGCTGCGCCTCCAGCGCTCCCCAGTCACCTTGCCCGCCCTGGTTCTGCGGCTGCTGACCGCCCTGTGGCGGCGTGCTCGAGCTGGCGGGCGGCTCTGCGCTGCGACGGCGATGGCGCAGGGCAAATTCGGCCACGGCCTCCACATCTTCCTCGCCGATGGCCTCAGCACCGCGCCACGCGGCATGGGCGCGTGCCGCCCGCAACCAGACCAGGTCGGCACGCAGGCCATCGACACCCGCAGCGAAACAACGCTCGGTGATCCAGGCCAGCGCCTGGTCGTCCAGGGCAATGGCGGGCAGGCGCTCACGCGCTTGCTGGCAGCGTTCGCGCAACTGCGCCTGGGCCACTGCCCATTGCGCGCAGAACGCCTCGGGGTCACTGTCGAATGCCAGACGGCGACGGATGATCTGCTGACGGTCGTCCGGCTCAGGCGTGCCTTCAAGGGCGATGTTCAAGCCGAAACGGTCGAGCAACTGCGGACGCAGTTCGCCCTCTTCCGGATTCATGGTGCCGATCAGCACGAAACGCGCGGGGTGACGGTGCGAGATGCCGTCGCGCTCGACACGGTTGGTGCCGCTGGCCGCCACATCCAGCAGCAGGTCCACCAGCGGGTCGGGCAGCAGGTTGACCTCATCCACATAGAGCACCCCGCCATCCGCCTGGGCCAGCACGCCCGCCGAAAAGCGTGCCTTGCCCTGCCCCAGCGCAGCGTCCAGATCCAGAGTACCGACCAGCCGCTCTTCGGTCGCGCCAAGCGGCAGGGTCACGAAAGGGCCCGCGCCGAGCAGGTCGGCCAGGCCCCGGGCCAAGGTGCTCTTGGCCATGCCACGCGGCCCCTCGATCAGCACACCGCCGATCTTCGGGTCGATGGCGGTCAGGCACAGGGCCAGCTTGAGGTCTTGCGCACCGACCACGGCGGCCAGGGGAAACTGCAGGGGTTCGGTCATTTCAGGCCTCTTCCTCGCCGTCGAGCAACTGCTGCTCGAGGGCCTCGCGGTAATCGCCCGGCGCCTGCCACAGACCGCGCTGCTGGGCTTCCAGCAAGCGCTCGGTCAGATCGTGCAAGGCGTGCGGGTTATGCTCGCGCATGAATGCTCGAGTCGCCGGGTCGAGCACGTAGGCATCGGCCAGCGACTGGTAATGGTGATCGTCGATCAGGTGAGTGGTGGCATCGAAGGCGAACAGGTTGTCGACCGTCGCCGCCAGCTCGAAGGCACCTTTATAGCCGTGACGCTTGACCCCGTCGATCCATTTCGGGTTCAGCGCACGCGCACGGATCACCCGGTTCAGCTCTTCCTTGAGGGTGCGAATACGCGGGCGGTCGACCTGGCTGTGGTCGCCGTGGTAGCTGGCGACCGTGACGCCTGCCAGGGTTTCTGCAGCCGCGAGCATGCCGCCCTGGAACTGGTAGTAGTCGTTGGAGTCGAGCAGGTCGTGCTCGTGGTTGTCCTGGTTCTGCAACACCGCCTGGACCTGCCCCAGGCGCTGGGCGAACTGGGCCCGTGCCGGCGTGCCTTCATCGGCGGCACCGTAGGCGTAGCCGCCATGGTTGAGGTAGACCTCGGCCAAGTCGGCGCGCCCCTGCCAGAGGCGTCCGTCGATGGCGTTCTGCACACCCGCGCCATAGGCACCCGGCTTGGCGCCGAATACCCGCCAGCCAGCCTGGCGCCCGGCCTGCTCGGCATCGACACCCTGCGCCAGCAGCGCCTGGCGCTCGGCACGCACGCGGGCCGCCAGCGGGTTGAGGTCGTCCGGCTCGTCCAGCGCCGCCACGGCCTGAACCGCCGCATCGAACAGGCGAATCAGGTTGCCGAAGGCATCGCGGAAGAAACCCGACACGCGCAAGGTGACATCTACTCGCGGGCGATCGAGCAGGCTCAGGGGCAGGATTTCGAAGTCATCGACCCGCTGGCTGCCGGTGGCCCATACCGGCCTGACCCCCATCAGCGCCATGGCCTGGGCGATATCGTCACCGCCAGTGCGCATGGTCGCCGTACCCCAGACCGACAGCCCGAGCTGGCGCAAGTGATCGCCATGCTCCTGCAGGTGGCGCTCGAGGATCAGGCTGGCAGAGGCAAAGCCCAGGCGCCAGGCGGTGGTGGTGGGCAGGTTGCGCACATCCACGGTATAGAAGTTGCGCCCGGTGGGCAGTACGTCCAGGCGTCCGCGGCTGGGTGCCCCGCTGGGACCCGCCGGCACGAAGCGCCCGGCCAGCGCGACCAGCAGGCCCTCGATCTCGGCGGCCCCGCAGGCATCCAGGTGCGGCGCGACCTCCTCCCTCAACGCCTGCAGCACGGCGTGCACGCCCTGCCACTGCGCGCTGTCCGGTGCCGTTTCACGGCCTTCGATCAAGGCCAGGGCAAGCGCTTCCAGGCGCTCGCGTGTGTCGCCGCAGGTGCGCCACGCCGCCTGGTCGAGTGCCTGCAGCAGCACAGGTCGCGGCCCTTCCCAGGCTTGCCCGAGGTCGCAATCCAGCGGATCGAACCCCAACGCCAGCGCCCGCGCCAGTGCGCGCAGCAGGCTGGCATTGCCGCCACGGCCGTCACCACGATCGACCCGCAGCAGCGCCAGCAGCGTATCACTGCGCAGGCGCCCTTGCGGCGACTGGCCAAAGACATGCAAGCCATCGCGAATCTGCGACTCTTTCAAGTCGCACAAGTAGGTGTCCAGGCGTGGCAGCCAGACAGCGGCATCGTCCAGTTGCCCTTCGAGCTGCAGGTCACGGTCGATATGGTTGGCCTTGACCAGTTCGAGAATGTCGCGCTGCAGCTCGCGGGCACGGCGCGGGTCGAGCAGTTGCGCCTCGTAGTATTCGTCGGCCAGCTGCTCCAGATGACGCAGCGGCCCGTAGGTTTCGGCGCGGGTCAGTGGCGGCATCAGGTGGTCGATGATCACCGCCTGGGTGCGGCGCTTGGCCTGGGCGCCCTCACCAGGGTCGTTGACGATGAACGGGTAGATGTTCGGCAGCGGGCCGAGCAGCGCATCCGGCCAGCACTCGGCGGACAGCCCGACGCCCTTGCCGGGCAGCCACTCCAGATTGCCGTGCTTGCCGACATGGATCAGCGCATCGGCGGCAAAGCCGTTGCGCAACCAGAAATAGAACGCCAGGTAGCCGTGCGGCGGCACCAGGTCCGGGTCGTGATACACCGCGCTCGGGTCTACCTGGTAGCCCCGGGCCGGCTGGATACCGACAAAGGTCAGGCCGTAGCGCAGACCGGCGATCATCATCCGGCCACTGCGGAACATCGGGTCTTGCTCAGGCGCGCCCCAGCGTTCGCGCACCGCACGCTGGTTGGCCTCGGGCAGGCAGGCGAAGGCCGCGAGGTAGTCGTCCAGAGACAGGCTCTGGGCACAGGGGCGCTGGTCGAGGTGATCCAGGTCGTTGGTCACGCCGCCGAGCAGTTCGTGAATCAGCGCCGTGCCCGTCTGCGGCAAGCCAGCAACCGGATAACCCTCGGCCTGCAGGGCATTCAGGATGTTCAGCGCGGCGCCAGGCGTGTCGAGCCCCACGCCATTGCCGATACGCCCGTCGCGGGTCGGATAGTTGGCCAGCACCAGCGCCACGCGCTTCTGGGCATTGGGCAGTCGCGCCAGCTCGACCCAGCGCCGTGCCAGCTCGGCGACGAAATCCATGCGTTCGGGGTGGGCCTTGTAGCAGACCACATCGGACTGGCTGCTCTCGCTGCGCCAGGCCAGGTCCTTGAAGCTGACCGGTCGGGTGATGATGCGCCCGTCCAGCTCCGGCAAGGCGATGTGCATGGCCAGGTCGCGCGCACCCAAGCCCTGCTCGCTGGCTTCCCAGCCGGGCTGGTTGTCCTGGGCGCAGATCGCCTGCAACACCGGCACGTCGCGGCGCAGCGGACGCAGGTTGGGCCGCTCGGGGCTGGACAAGGCAAAGCCTGTGGTGTTGATGACCACTTCGGCGCCGACCTCGTCGAGCCAGGCCTCTACCTGTTCGAGACAGGCCGCCTCCTTGAGACTGGCGACTGCGATCGGCAACGGGTTCAGCCCGGCGGCCTGCAAGCGCTGGCAAAACACATCGATGAACCCGGTGTTGGCGGCCTGCAGGTGCGAGCGGTAGAACAGGATCGGCGCCACCGGATGCTCCGGGTGCCACTCGGGGAACCAGTCTTCAAGCCCTGCACTGGGCTTGCCGGGGTGGTAGACCGTGGTGCGCGGCAGCGGCTGGGGTTCGTCCCAGGCATAGTCGCGCCCCAGCCACTGGCTGGCCAGGCAATTGAACAGGTTGGCCGCATTGGCCTTGCCGCCCTGGCGCAGGTAGTGCCAGAGCCGCTCGGCCTGTTCGGCCGGCACCGTGCCCAACTGTGTCAGCTCCGGATCGGGGCGGTCATCGCCGGGCACCAGGATCAACTGCACGCCACGCGCGGCGAGTTCGACCAACTGCTCGACGCCATAGCGCCAGTAGCCGACACCGCCGTGCAGCGATACCAGGATCACTTTGGCATGGCGCAACACCTCATCGATGTACAGGTCGACGGAGGCGTGGTTCTGCACCTGCATGGGGTTGGCCAGGCGCAGGCTGGGGAAATCGTCCGGCAACTGCTCGGCGGTTTCGGCGAGCAGTGCCAGGTGAGAGTCACCGCTGCAGAGAATCACCAGCTCGGCGGGTGTCTGGCCGAGGTCGGCAATGCTGTCGTCCGGCACGAAGCCGCCGGGCTGGGTCCGCAGCAGGTGCATGGATCAGGCGCCCAGGGCCTGGCGCAGGCGCGCTTCCAACTGTGCCGCGTCGAGGTCCTGGCCGATCAACACCAGGCGGGTGATGCGCGGCTCGTCGCTGCGCCAGGCGCGGTCGAAGTGCTTGTCGAAGCGCGTGCCCACACCTTGGATCAACAGGCGCATCGGCTTGCCGGGGATCGCGGCAAAGCCTTTGGCGCGCAGGATGCCGAACTCGGTGACCAGTTGCGTCAGGGCATCGAGCAGGAGGCTTTCGTCCGCTTCAGGCAGGTCGATGGAGATGGAATCGAACGCGTCATGATCGTGATCGTCATGATCGTCGCCGTCGTGGTGCGAATCGTGGTGGGTGCGACGACCATCGATGTGCACTTCGGACTCGGCACCCACGCCCAGCAACACATCCAGCGGCAGGCGACCGCTGCTGGCCTCGATCACCTTGACGGCCGGCGGCAGCTCTTCGGCGACTTCGGCGCGGACCTTGGCCAGGCCCTCAGCGTCAATCAGGTCAGCCTTGTTCAGCACCACCAGGTCGGCACTGGCCAGTTGGTCGGCGAACAGCTCATGCAGCGGGGATTCGTGGTCCAGGTTGGGGTCGAGCTTGCGCTGCGCGTCGACTTGGTCCGGGTAGGCGGCGAAGGTGCCGGCGGCCACGGCTGGGCTGTCGACGACGGTGATTACCGCATCGACGGTGCAGGCATTGCGGATTTCCGGCCACTGGAAGGCTTGCACCAGCGGTTTGGGCAGGGCCAGGCCGCTGGTCTCGATGAGAATGTGGTCCAGGTCGCCACGGCGAGCGACCAGCTCACGCATCACCGGGAAGAACTCTTCCTGCACGGTGCAGCACAGGCAGCCGTTGGCCAGCTCATAGACGCGGCCGTTGGCCTCTTCCTCGGTGCAGCCGATGCTGCACTGCTTGAGGATTTCGCCGTCGATACCCAGCTCGCCAAACTCGTTGACGATGACCGCGATGCGTCGCCCCTGGGCGTTGTCGAGCATGTGGCGCAGCAAGGTGGTCTTGCCCGAGCCGAGGAAGCCGGTGACGATGGTGACGGGAAGTTTGGCCAGTGTTTTCATGTGGCGATGCCCTTGGCAGCAATGGTGCGGGCATGCGGGACGAAAGCCGCGACCGACCGGCCGGGCTCGCTCGCCACCGGATCACCCCGCCCGGTTGAAAGTCGAATACGTTGCGAGGCAGGTCTCCTGGCTTGCACTGCACGACCTCCAGCCGTCAGGACGACGCCTTCCCGCGCGCGGGCGCAGTGGCTGTGTCGACCCTGTTCAGTGCTTACAGTTGCGGGGGCAGCCGCGGCTTGTACCGCGTTCCCGTCTTAGCTCCGGCAGCGCCGGAGAACCTCGAAGCGGCAAGGCTACGCAGTGGTGCGCAGGTGGTCAACCGTCTGACGCTGTTCGGAGCCTTCAGATGCCACCCCCGGCCAGCAACTCGGTCAGCACCTGCGCCAGGGCCTTGACCATCACATCGGCCGTTGGCCGGTGGACGATGACGATCTCGTAGCTGTCCACCTCCGGCAAACCTTGCGCCGCCCCCAGTACTCGGTGCTCGGCGGTGGCCGCGCGCGGCGGCAGCAGGCTCACGCCCATGCCGTCGGCCACCGCGGCCTGGATACCGGACAAGCTGGAGCTGGTGAAGCTGATGCGCCAGCGCCGGCCCATGCCTTCGATGGCATGGATCATGTCTTCGCGGTACAGCCCGCGCGGTGGAAAGGTGACCAAGGGCACCGGGTCAAGCTCGAAGGCCGGCATGCGCACGCTGTCGATCCATTGCAGGCGCTCGGGCCAGCAGGACACCCCCTCGCGGCTGTTGCGCCGCTGCTTGAGCAGCACCAGATCGAGTTCACCATTGTCGTAGGCCTGGCTCAGGTCGCGGCACAGGCCGCTGGTGACTTCAAGCTTGACCTGCGGGTGCAGGCGGCTGAACGCCGACAACGCATTGGTGGTTCGCCCGCCGACGAAATCTTCGGGCACCCCAAGGCGCACGGTGACGCCGACCATGGCTCCGGCCAGGGCCTCGAGCATCTGGTCGTTCAGCGCCAGCATGTGCCTGGCATAGCCAAGCAGAGTCTGCCCGGCGTCGGTGGGCAGCACGTCGCGGTTGCCACGCACCAGCAGGCGATGGCCGACCATCTCCTCGAGGCGTCGTACCTTCTGGCTGATGGTCGACTGGGTCGAATGCAGACGGGCTGCAGCCGTGGTGAAGCTGCCGCAATCGGCGACCACGACGATGGCGCGCAACAGGTCGAGATCGAACAGAGCCCTATTCGGTTTTACGCTGATGGACATGAGGGTATTCGGTTTTCAAATGATGACGCTGACTTCTAGCATGGCCCTTCGAGGCGGGCAACGTTGATGTATTCGGAAATCCACTACAGCTCATCCAGATAATTCGTTTCAGTTGCCTGCAACTTTTTCCCTAGGATGAGGCTTTGCCTCAGGAGCCCTACGCATGCGCCACACCCTCGCTGCCTGCCTGCTGGCCTTAACCTGCCTTGCCGCCCACGCCGAGACCACGTCCATGGATACCCGCCTGCTTTATGCCGCCCAGCGCGGCGATGCACCTGCCATCCGTCGCCTGCTCAAGGAACCGGTGGCGCTCGACAGCCGCGATGGCCAAGGGCGCACACCTCTGCTGGCCGCGACCCACGGCAACCACATCGACGCGGCCAAGGTGCTGATCGAGGCCGGCGCCGATGTGAACGCCAAGGACAACATCCACGACAGCCCCTACCTGTATGCCGGCGCTCGCGGCCTGAACGAGATCCTGCGCCTGACCCTGGCGCACGGCGCCGACCTCGCCAGCACCAACCGCTACGGCGGCACGGCGCTGATTCCGGCGGCGGAGCGTGGCCATGTGGAAACGGTGCAGATGCTGATCGATGCTGGCGTGGACGTGAACCACCTCAACCGGCTGCACTGGACCGCCTTGCTCGAGGCGGTGATCCTTGGCGACGGCGGTCCGCGCCATGTGGACATTGTGCGACGGCTGCTGGCGGCCGGCGCGGATCCGGCGATTGCCGACAAGGATGGCGTGACGGCGCTGGAGCATGCGCGCACGCGCGGGTATGCAGAAATGGTGGCGTTGCTGGAGCGGTGATGAACCGCTGGTCGGCGGTAGTTGAAAGACAGTTGGCTCCCACGGGTAACACCGCCGTATTCAGAAGCTATGGGTCCTGTTGTGGGAGCGGGCTTGCCCGCGAAAAAGACACCGCGCAGCCTGGCACGGGCTGCGCCGGTGTTCGCGGGCCAGCCCGCT
>NZ_JBNFMU010000051.1:0-14777 GCF_049942315.1 Pseudomonas wayambapalatensis | reverse complement strand
CCGTTCCGACGGGTACAGTGTGGAGCCCAGGGTCAGCGCTGTACTTGCCGTTGTTGTTTCCAAAGTTGCAACCCAGCCCACCTCTGGGGGGGGGGGGCTTGCCCGCGAAAAGGACACCGCGGTGTCGGGCACCGGCTTGCCCCGCGAAAGGCCTAGGTGCTTTCGGCCAATGCCAACAGCCGCTGCGCCCGCAACAGCACCGGCGCATCGACCATCTGCCCATCGAGCTGGAACGCCCCGGCGCCCTCGGCCGCTACACTGGCGTCCACCACCCGCCGTGCCCAGGCCAGCTCTTCGCTGCTCGGCGCCAGCACGCCATGAATCAACGGCACCTGGCTGGGATGGATGCACAGCGCCCCGCCATAGCCCATGTCATAGGCATGGCGCATGGCCCGCTGCTGCCCTTGCGGGTCGCCGATGGCCGGGAACACCCCGTCCAGCGGGGGCGCCAGATCGGCGCCGCGCGAATGCAACTGCACCGCCATGCGCGCCTGGTCGAGAAAGCGCTGGGCCGAGGCGCTGTCAGTGTTGAGGTTCAGGTCCAGCGCCAGGTCCAGGCTACCGAACGACAAACGCTCGACCCCGTCGGCACCGGCAATACGCTCCAGCGCCAGCAAGCCCTTGGCCGTCTCGATGATCGGCAGCACCGGCTTGCCGGTGCGCCAGGCCACCGCCACCTGGGCGGCATTCTCGACCTTGGGTAGCAACACGGCGCTGACGCCGGGCTGCTGCGCGCAGAACGCCAGGTCATCGGCATGCCCGGCATGCTCCGGGGCGTTGACCCTGACCCACACCCGCGCCTGCGGATGGGCTGCCAGAAAGGCGGCGAGGTTGTCGCGCGCCTGGCGCTTGAGCGGCTCCTCGACGGCATCCTCGAAATCGACGATGACAGCATCGGCACCGGCAGCAAGGGCCTTGGCGAAACGCTCGGGGCGGCTGCCCGGCACGAACAGCGCGGAACGGACGATGGTTTGCGGCATCAGCAATCACTCCTTGTCATCAAACGACACCAGCAGCCGCCAGCCGGGCCTGGTCTTCGACCGAGAAACCCAGCTCCTCGAGAATCGCTGCGCTGTGCTGGCCCAGCCCCGGCACCGGGTCCATGCGCGGGGTAAAGGCGGCGTTGCGCCCCGGCGGCAGCAGCGACGGCAGCTTGCCAGCCGGGCTGTCGACCTCGCGCCAGCAGTCGCGGGCCTTGAGCTGCGGGTGCTGCCAGACGCCCTGCATGTCGTTGACCCGGGCGTTGGCGATCTGCGCGTCCTCAAGACGCGCCACCACCTCGTCCAGCGACAGCGCGGCGAAGCGGTCGATGATGATCTGGCGCAGCACCTCGCGGTTCTCCGAGCGACGGAAGTTCGCGGAGAACCGCGCATCGCTGGCCAGCGCCGGGTCGAGCAGCACCTTCTCGCAAAACAGCTGCCATTCCCGCTCGTTCTGCAGCCCCAGCATGATCGTGCCGCCACCGCCAGTGGGGAATGGCCCGTACGGGTAGATGGTCGAGTGCGACGCGCCCGCCCGCGGTGGTGGCGGCGCACCGTTGTAGGCGTAGTACATCGGGTAGCCCATCCATTCCACCAGGCTCTCCAGCATCGACACGTCGATGCGGCTGCCGACGCCGGTCTTGTCACGCAGCAGCAGCGCCGACAGCACGCCGGTATAGGCATACATACCGGCAGCGATATCGGCGACCGAGCATCCGGCCTTGGCCATCTGTTCCTCGCCCGGCCCGCCGGTCACCGAGAGAAAACCGCCCTCGCTCTGGATCAGCAGGTCGTAGGCCTTTTTCTTCTCGTACGGGCCACCTTCGCCGTAGCCGGAGATATCGCAGACGATCAGCCGCGGAAAGCGCGAGTGCAGGGCCTCGAACGACAACCCCATGCGCGCCGCCGCACCTGGTGCGAGGTTCTGCACCAGCACGTCGGCCTTGGCCAGCAGCGCCAGCAGGATGTCGTCCGCCTCGTCCTGCTTGAGGTCCAGGGTCAGGCTCTGCTTGGAGCGGTTGGTCCAGACAAAGTGCGAGGCCAGGCCATCGACACGCTGGTCGTAGCCGCGGGCGAAATCGCCGCTGCCGGGGCGCTCGATCTTGATCACGCGCGCGCCCAGGTCCGCCAGTTGGCGGGTGCAGAACGGCGCGGCGATGGCATGTTCCAGGCTGACGACGGTGATGCCGTCCAGCGGGCGGGGAGCGGATTGGGTCATGGCAAATTCCTGTTCGGTGTTCAATGCAGGTCCGCCAGCGACTGCGCGTCGCGCAGTTGCCAGACGCGCTCGATCAGCGCTCGGCCCTCGGCCTCGCTGCGCTGCCCGGCATAGGCCAGCAGGCGCTGGAACTTGGCCTCCAGCTCTGGGCGCGACAGGGTGTTGCCCGGATCGCCCTTGGGTTCGTCGATGGCGGCGCTGAACTGCCGGCCATCGACGCAGCGCACCTCGACCCGCCCCAGCCAGCGCGCCGGATAGGCGCCGTCCACCTCAGGGTCCAACTGCATGCGCACCTTGTCGCGGAACGCGGCGATGCGCGGATCGGTCAGTGCCAGGTCGCGGAACTCCAGCAACTGCGCACTGCCATGCACGGCGATCAGGCCCAGTACCGTGCCCATGGAGAACTTGGCCTGATGCACGGTGGTCGGTGTGGTCACCCGCCCCAACACATCGATGGCGCCCTGGTGCACGCGGGTGATCACTTCGGCGATCTGCTCGTGGCCCAGCTCCTCGCGCTGCATCAGGTGCAGCAGTGCATCAGCCGCCGGGTGGGTGTGACGACACGAGGCGTGGAACTTGAACGAGGTTTCCGCCAGCGCCCAGCGTGTGCCGAGCCGGTCGGAGAGCCGCGCGGGGTCGGCATCGCTGGACATGCCTGCGGCCATGCCCTGGTCGCCTTCGAGGATGTTGCGCGCCCCACTCAGGCCATCGGCGGTGAGGTAAGCGGCGAGCAGGCCATCGGCGGCGGCCTTGGCGGTGTGCAACTGCTTGGAGTCGGCAGCGTCGCGCAGAAACTCCCACAGCCCCGCAGCCTGGGTGCCGGCGCTGCCGAGCAGATTGATGAACTGCTCCTGGTTGAAGTCCAGCAGCTTGCCCACGCCCACGGCGGCAGCCAGGGTGCCGACCGTGGCGGTGGTGTGGAAGATCCGATAGTGCGAACGGCCGAGGAATTCGCCGATGCGGATGCCGGCCTCGTAGCCGGCCACCGAGGCCAGCAGCAGGTCCTGTCCGGACTTGCCCAGGTCTTGCGCGGCCGCCAGCACGGCGGAGAACACCACGGTGGCCGGGTGCAGCACGGAGCTGTTGTGCAGGTCGTCCTGCTCGACCAGGTGCGAGGCGGCGCCGTTGACCAGGGCGGCGAAATAGGCCGAGGTGCGCCGACCATTGGTCAGCACGCGCGCGCGCCCCGACGATGGGCCCATGCGCTCGGCGTAACGCTCGAACAGCGGGATCGGGTGCGATCCCTGGCTGGCCAGGGCCGAGCCGAGCCAGTCGAGAAACAGGTCTTCGGTGCGATCCAGCACGGCGCCGGGGATGGCCTCGTAGCGCAGGTCGGCCAGGAAGCTGGCCAGGGCTTGGGTATCACGCATGGTCGGCTCCTCAGAAGCTGCGCGGCAGCTCGAGCAGGTGCTCGGCCACGTACGACAGGATCAGGTTGGTGGAGATCGGCGCCACCTGGTACAGGCGGGTCTCGCGGAACTTGCGCTCGACGTCGTATTCGTTGGCGAAACCAAAGCCGCCATGGGTCTGCAGGCAGGCATTGGCCGCCTCCCACGAGGCCTTGGCCGCCAGGTACTTGGCCATGTTCGCCGCCGCCCCGGCGTTGGCGCCGCTGTCGTATTCGGCGCAGGCACGCCAGCGCATCAGGTCGGCGGCCTCGATCTCGATATGGGCTTCGGCGATGGGGAACTGCACGCCCTGGTTCTGTCCAATCGGGCGGCCGAACACCACGCGGTCGCGGGCGTACTGGCTGGCCTTCTCGACGAACCAGCGGCCATCGCCGATGCATTCGGCGGCAATCAGCGTGCGCTCGGCGTTCAGGCCGTCGAGGATGTAGCGGAACCCTTTGCCCTCCTCGCCAATCAGGCTGCTGGCCGGGATTTCCAGGTTGTCGAAGAACAGCTCGTTGGTCTCGTGGTTGACCATGTTGGCGATCGGCTGCACGGTCAGGCCGTTGCCGATCGCTTCACGCAGGTCGACCAGGAAGATCGACATGCCTTCGGATTTCTTCTTCACCTCCGGCAGCGGCGTGGTGCGTGCCAGCAGGATCATCAGGTCCGAATGCTGCACGCGCGAGATCCATACTTTCTGCCCGTTGATCACGTACTTGTCGCCCTGGCGCACGGCGGTGGTCTTGATCTTGGTGGTGTCGGTGCCGGTGGTCGGCTCGGTCACGCCCATCGACTGCAGACGCAGCTCGCCACTGGCAAGCTTGGGCAGGTAGAAGCGCTTCTGCTCGTCGCTGCCGTTTCGCAGCAGGGTGAACATGTTGTACATCTGCCCGTGGATGGTGCCGGAGTTGCCGCCACAGCGGTTGACCTCCTCGAGAATCACCGAAGCCTCGGCCAGGCCCAGGCCCGATCCGCCGTACTCTTCGGGGATCATCGCCGACAGCCAGCCGGCATCGGTCATGGCCTTGACGAAGGCTTCCGGGAAACCTTTTTCTTCATCGATCCTGCGCCAGTATTCGGCGGGGAATTCGGCGCACAGGGCGCGCACGCCCTCGCGGATGGCATTGAGGTCATCGCTGTCGTAGCTGTGCATGTGTGGATTCTCTGCGAAGGCTTAAGGAAGTCAGTCGAAGATCACTTCGGCGCTCTGGGCTGTGCCGTCGGCATTGCCGGCCCACAGGCGTGCCTTGCCGGGTGCTTCGATGCAGCCACTGACCTGGAACGCTGCAGGCAGGGTCAGCGGCCGCACACCGCGGTAGGCGAAGTGGCGCACGGGCTTGTCGGGGTGGGCCCGCACGAAGGCGCGCAGGTTGAGGGTGGCGATCATCGGGCCATGCACCACCAGGCCGGGGTAGCCCTCGGTCTCGGTGACGTAGGGGTGGTCGTAGTGAATGCGGTGGCCGTTGAAGGTGATGGCCGAGTAGCGGAACAGCAGCGTCGGCGTCGGGGTGATGGTTTCATTCCACTCGCCCGCCTCGCTCGGCGTGCCGCTGCCGCGCTTGGGCGGGTTGGGCTCGCGGTAGACGATGTCCTGTTCCTCGCGGATGCACAGGCGGCCGTCCTGGGAGTAATCGTGGCGCACGGTGACGAACAGCAGTGCGCCGGTGCGCCCGTGCTTTTCCTCGATGTGCAGGATGGTCGACAGGCGGTGGGCTTCACCGCCAACCTTCAACGGCACGATGAACTCGACCCGCCCGCCCGCCCACATGCGGTTGCGGTTGTCGGCCGGTGGCAGGAAGCCGCCACGGGCAGGGTGACCGTCCGTGCCCAGTTGCGACTCCGGCAGCGGCTCCTGGAAGAAGCACCAGGTCCACAGGTGCGGCAGCGCGTCACCATGGCCTGGCGCGGCCTCGCCGAAGGTCGCGGCGATGCGCTTGACCAGGTTGCGGCTGAGCACATCCCAGGCCTCTTCGGTGCGGCCGATCCAGGCGCTGAAGTCGGTGGGCAAAGTCGAAGCAGTCATGAGCATGGGCCTCTGCATTTGTTGTTATGGGCCGATCATGCGAGGCGCCCGGCATTCTGTGAATTTGCATTTGCGTAAACCAGCGTTCATAAATGCCGAACGCCTCTGCTACGACAGGACACCCCATGCACTTCGACCTGGCTGACTTGCGGCTCTTCATCCACATCGGCGAATCGCCGAGCCTCACCCAAGGCGCGCGCCGTGCGTTCCTCTCCCCCGCCGCGGCCAGCGCGCGGATCAAGGCCCTCGAGGCGCAGCTCGATACCCGCCTGCTGTACCGCGACAGCCGTGGCGTGGAGCTGACGCCCGCCGGTCAGAAACTGCTGACCCATGCGCGCCTGATCATGCGTCAGGTGGAGTACCTCAAGGCCGAGTTCACCCAGTTCGGCACCGATTCGGCCGGGCACATCCGCATCTTCGCCAACACCACTGCGGTGACCGAGTTCCTGCCCGAGGTACTGGCCGGGTTTCTCGCCCAGCGGCCGGGGGTGACGGTCGATCTGCAGGAGCGGTTGTCGCGCGATATCGTGCGCGGGGTGCTCGATGGCAGCAGCGACATGGGCATCATCGCCGGGCCCGTGGAGGCGGCGGGTCTACAGGTGATGCGCTTCAGTACCGACCGGCTGGTGCTGATCGTGCCGGCCGGTCACGAGCTGGCGGGCCGCCGCCAGGTGACGCTCAAGCAGACCCTGGCCTACCAGCACATCGGCCTGCATGACGGCAGCACTTTGCTGACGTTCCTGCGCGACCACGTCGAGCGTATTGGCCAGAGCCTGGCGCTGCGGATCCAGATGTCCAGCTTCGAGGCGATCTGCCGGATGGTCGAGGCGGGTGTGGGGATCGGGATCATTCCCGAGTCTGCGGCGGTGCGCCACAGCCACACCATGAACCTGGTCACCATCGCCCTGGACGAGCCCTGGGCGGTGCGTGAACGCAGCATCCTGGTACGCGAGCTGGATGCGTTGCCGGGGACGGTACGGGCGTTGATCGCGACCTTGATGCCGCAGGTGGATGGCACCGGCGCTGACAGTGACCGCGGGTGACCCTGTGGGATTGGGCTGGCCTTTGGATTTTGAACAAGACAGTTGCCTTTACAGCTGCGGGGGCAGTCCACTTCTGTGGGAGCGGGCTTGCCCGCGAACCAGGGCGAAGCCCTGGCCATGCACCGCGGTGTCTGCTTCGCGGGCAAGCCCGCTCCTACAGAGGGATTGGGCTGGCCTTTAGATTTTGAACAAGACAGTTGTTCCCCCAAAGCGCCCTCAGGATCACATCCCCAACTGCCCCAGCGTGCGCCGCGCCTGAGCTGCTTCCATGCAGACATACAGCCGGTCGGTCAGCGCCTGCAGATCGACGCGCCGCCCGTCCACCACCGGCGTGCACACCCACAACTTCACCCGCAAGCCACCGGCCACTGGCCACGCATCCGGCGCCACCAGTGACTTGAAGCAGGCAGGCGCAAGCTGCGGCGCACGGCTGATGGCTGCCAGCGAAAACACCAGCGTCATGCTCAGGTGACGCTGGTCGATTTCGAACCCATCGAAACAGTACAAGGGCGTCGGCGCGTGCGAGTTGGCGAACAGCACACAGTCGTCAGTCACACTCAGCACACACTTGCCATGTCTTCGGCGCAGCCCCTCGGCGAGCGCCAGCCCAGCCACGCCGGCAACCAGCAGCAGCACGCCAGGCCCCCACAGCAACCATTGCCCGGATTGCATCTGCCACTGCGCAGGCAAACTGGCCAGCCAGCCGCCGACCAACACCAGCGAAAACGCCAGCAACGCACAGGCCAGCGCCTTGCCACGCGAGGATTCGTGCAGCGCCAAAGGCTTGCAGGACTCCTCCGCGTGAGCCCCGAGCCAGGCCAGCAAGGTTTCCCGGTCGGTGTCAGCCATGAGCCTGCAGGGCATCCAGTTGCTGCTGTGCACAAGCGGCGTCGCGGTAGGCACCCAGCAGTGCGGCGATTTCGTCGCAGCCCAGCTTGCGCCCACCGGTCATCAGCCCGGCAGAGTGGATGCGTACATGCGGCTCGGGCTTTTTCAGCGACATGGCCTGGTTGCCGAATACCTGCAGCCTGGCGACGTGATGCCTGGGCAGATGGGCGTTAGAGTCGAGCGTGAGTTTCTGCAAGGTCAGCAAGCCTTCGTCCTTGACCAGAATGTCTTGCACCTCGGCCATTTCGATCGGCGCATCGAGCGTATCGACAAACAGCTGGCGACGGGTCAGACGCATGAACACCTGCTTGCCCGCGTCCCGGTGCTGCCAGGTGACGAGCAGGGAGAACACGACCAGGAAGCCGGCGCATACCGTCAGCCCGGTTCGCCCCATGTTGACGGCCATCGCCAGCATGCCCAGCGATACCAGCAACATGATCGGCCCCCACAGCTTGTAGCGTCGGGAGTTGGTGAATTCGGTCTGTTCCGGAACTCGCTCGATCATCAGGCGCAGTTCGGCGATCACACGGTCACGCTGGGCGGCGCGGGACTGACCGTATTCGTCGGGAGAAATGGATGGATCGGGATGTTGTGGCGTGGTCATGGCTTACTCGGTACCGGCATTGAGGTAATCGGTCAGGAACGCCTGGGCGTTGCCTTGTTCGGACAGGGCCTGCGAGTAGCCGATCTTCAGCGCCTGGGCTTCGCCGGGCAGATACAGTTCGCTGGCGCTCCAGCTGTTCGAGCCCTGGATCACCAGTGCAGCGAACTTTTGCCCGTCGACCGTGGTGTAGTAGCGGGTCAGCTTGTCGGTCTTCTCGACGTTCATCTTCTGGATGCGCATGTTCCAGTCGTGATCGACACCCTCGACCTGCACCAGCGCCTCGTTGGCGCTGCGATCGCCGATGCGCAGGGTCCAGACCTTCACGCCCTGCTCGCCGGCATAGGCCACGACCTTGTCGGCCACCGATGGTCGCTCCTGGGCCTGAGCCATGGCGCCCACGAGCGCCAATGCTGCGACCATGCCGGCCGCCCATCTGCGATGAATCGACATCCTGCTTGCTCCTCGAAATCCTGGGGGGCCTTGTATTGAAAGGGGCGTGGGCCAGCCTGCCAACCGGCCTGGCCGCTGCGCACAACAAACAGGCCGTTGCGCACAATGGCTGACGCCCGAAGCGTGTTCGCGTTAACATTCCGCCACCCGCCACGACACCCTATGGACAGGCTTGGCCGATGGAACGCTGGACCCCTTACCTGGACATGCAGTTCAGCTTCGACCGCCCAGGCTCGCTGGCCCAAGCGGGCGTCCTCGACAGCGCCGCCAGCCAGGTCATGGGCAGTGCGATCGGTCACTATCGCGCCCACACCGTGCGCGCACACCTGCAGTACTTCGACTGCGACCTGCAGTTTCCCGAGCCGCTGCGCATCCACAAGGTTTTGCCCGACAGCCTGTGCCTGGTGCACATGCTCAGCGGCCAATGGCAGCACCGGGTCGACGGCCGACTCAACCACTACCTCAGCGGCAAGACTCACGCGCTGGGCCTGAGCGAGCACATGGAAGCCTTCGACCAGCTACCCGCCGACAGCCACGCGCGCATGGCCGGGCTGCGCGTCGGTGCCGACTACCTGCGCGAACTGGCCGAGCAAGACCCACACCTGCAACCCCTGCTCGGGCTGCTCGCCGACGGCATGCGCTTTACCGATTTCGAGCGCTGCCCGGCGCTGGGTCGCCTGCTGCTGCAGCTCTATCACTCGCCCTACCACGGCACGCTCAAGCGCCTGCACCAGGAGAGCCTGAGCCTGGGGTTGCTGGTGGAACTGGCCGTGCACCTCGGTGGCAGCCCACAGGCACCTACGCCGACGGTACGGGGTCAACGGGACCTGGCCCACGAAGCACGGCGCCTGCTCGACCTGGACCTGGTCGATCCGCCCGGCAGCCTGGCCCTGGCCCGGCAACTCGGGGTGGGCGAAACCACCCTGCGCCGCGCCTTCGCCAAGGTGTTCGGCCAGTCGATGCTGCAGTACCTGCGCCAGCAACGCATGGAGCTGGCCCGCACGCTGCTGCTGCAACGCAAATGGCAGGTCGCGCAGATCGCCTATCGCCTGGGCTACGCCAACCCGGCCAATTTCAGCAACGCCTACAAGGCCTACCACGGGCATCCGCCAGGTATGGAGTGATTGCCCTGCGCTGTGAAAGCTGTGAGCTGTTGTGAATCGTTGTGAAGCCTCACAGTACTAGCCAATTGCCCATGCTACCGTCCGGAGCCGTCATCAAGACGACCCCTTCCTTTCCGTTTCGGGAGCAGAGCCAATGTCTACCATCACCCCCGCTGGTGGCGGGTCCAACACGCCAAAAGCCTCGAGCTCGGCCTTCGACAACCGCCTGGACACTGCCAAGTCGAGCCAGGTGATCGCCGACTACATGCGCCAGACCGGCAAGTCGGCCATCACCAAGGACGAACTCGACAAGCTGGCCGACAACAAGTCCGGCAATGTACCGGCCAATGTGTCGGATGCGGCGAAATACATGCAGCGCCACCCGGATGTGTTCACCGCCATCGAAACCCATGACGTCCCCGGCGCCGACAACCTGTCCGGGGTGTGGAACTTCGATTGGGCGGCCAAGGGCGGCCTGGCCGGCACCCCGACCGACGCCATCGCCAAGATGCAGGACACCTTCGACCTGGCGATCGAGAAGTCGGCAAAGATCACTGAAGTGACGACAGGCAAGAAAGCCGAGCTGGATGCGACCAAGCAGCGGCCGAGCAACTGATTCAAGGCGGTATGCGGGTTCTCCCCTGCTGCCGCTCAGTACCTTGTGGGGACAACTGTGTTGTTCAAACTCTAAAAGCCAGCCCGCCCCCACAGGGATTGGGCTGGCTCCCAGGGATGCCCCCAACGCCTATCAGTGCTTGATCATCACATGCCGAATGGCCGTGTAATCCTCCAGCCCATACATCGACATGTCCTTGCCATACCCGGACAGCTTCACCCCGCCATGGGGCATCTCGCTGACCAGCATGAAATGGGTGTTCACCCAGGTGCAGCCATACTGCAAGCGCGCCGCCAACCGGTGCGCGCGGCCGACATCCTGGGTCCACACCGACGACGCCAGCCCGTAGTCCGAGTCGTTGGCCCACTCCAGCGCCTGGGCCTCGTCAGTGAACTCGGTCACCGACACCACCGGCCCGAAGATCTCGCGCCGCACCACTTCATCGTCCTGCTGCGCGCCCGCCAATACCGTCGGCTCGAAGAAGAACCCCGCCCGGTCGGCACGCTTGCCGCCCGTGGTGACCTGGATATGCGGCACCTGCCGCGCCCGCTCGACGAAACCGCTGACGCGCTCCAGGTGCTGTTGGGTGATCAACGGCCCCAGTTCGGTCTCGGGATCGTCCTGTTCGCCAAGGCGAATGCTCGCCACCGCCGCCGTGAGCTTGTCGACGAACGCCTGGTACACGCCCTTCTGCACATACAGCCGGCAGGCCGCCGTGCAGTCCTGCCCGGCGTTGTAGAAGCCGAACGCGCGGATACCTTCGACCGCGGCATCGATGTCGGCATCGTCGAAGATGATCACCGGTGCCTTGCCGCCCAGCTCCATGTGCATGCGCTTCACGGTGTCGGCGGTGCCGGCGATGATGCGGCTGCCAGTGGCCACGGAGCCTGTCAGCGAGACCATGCGCACCTTGGGATGGGTGGTCAGCGGCTCGCCCACGCTCGAGCCTCGACCGAACACCAGGTTGACCACGCCCGCCGGGAAGATGCCCGCGATCAGCTCGCCCAGGCGCAGGGCCGTCAGCGGCGTCTGCTCGGACGGCTTGAGCACCACGGTATTGCCCGCCGCCAGGGCCGGGCCGAGCTTCCAGGCGGCCATCATCAGCGGGTAGTTCCAGGGCGCGATCGAAGCCACCACACCCACCGGGTCGCGGCGGATCATCGAGGTGTGCCCCGGCAGGTACTCACCCGCCGCCGAGCCTTGCAGCACACGGCTGGCGCCGGCGAAGAAGCGGAACACATCAGCCACTGCCGGCAGTTCGTCGTTCAACGCAGCCTGGTAGGGTTTGCCACAGTTGTTCGACTCCAGCCGCGCCAGTTCCTCGGCGTGCGCATCGATGGCATCGGCCAGCTTGAGCAACAGCAGCGAGCGATCCTTTGGGGCGGTCTGGGACCAGCCTTCGAACGCCGCATCGGCTGCACGCACGGCGGTGTCGACCTGGGCCGGCGTGGCTTCGGCAATCTCCACCAGGGTGGTGCCGAGCGCCGGGTTGAGCACGGCGAGCGACTCGCCTTCACCGGCGACCAGTTGGCCGTTGATCAGCAGTTTGGTTTGCATGAAGCGCTCCTTTTCTCAGGTTCTTGTTCGCGTGTTCACTTGCCGCTGCCGGCAACGCCTTCGCCACCTTTGGTCAGGTAGTAGGCGCCCAGGATCGGCAACATGGTCACCAGCATCACCAGCATCGCCACTACATTGGTCACCGGTACGTCGCGCGGGCGACCGAGCTGGTTGAGCAGCCAGATCGGCAAGGTGCGTTCGTGACCGGCGGTGAAGGTGGTGACGATGATTTCGTCAAACGACAGGGCGAACGCCAGCATGCCGCCGGCCAGCAGCGCCGAGCCGAGGTTGGGCAGGATCACGTAGCGGAAGGTCTGCCAGCCGTCGGCGCCCAGGTCCATCGAGGCTTCGATCAGGCTATGCGAAGTGCGCCTGAAGCGGGCGATGACGTTGTTGTAGACGATCACCACGCAGAAGGTCGCGTGCCCGACGACGATGGTCATGAAGCCAGGCTCGATGCCCAGGGTCTTGAACGCCGACAGCAACGCGATGCCGGTGATGATGCCGGGCAAGGCGATCGGCAGGATCAGCATCAGCGAGATGCTTTCCTTGCCGAAGAAATCACGCCGGTACAACGCAGCCGCCGCCAGCGTGCCCAGCACCATGGCGATCAGCGTGGCGAGGGCGGCGATCTTCACCGACAGGGTCACGGCATCGAGCACGTCCTGACGGGCGAAGGCCACGCTGAACCAGTGCAGGGTGAAGCCCTGCGGCGGAAAGCTGAACGCAGCGTCTTCGGTGTTGAAGGCGTACAGGAAGATGATCAGGATCGGGAAGTGCAGGAACACCAGCCCTCCCCAGGCCGCAAGCTTCAGGCCCCAGGACGCTTTTTCAGAGTGCATCGAAGGCCCCCAGGCGTTTGACGATGGACAGGTAGACGGCGATCAGCACGATCGGCACCAGGGTGAAGGCCGCAGCCATGGGCATGTTGCCGATGGCACCCTGCTGGGCGTAGACCATGCCGCCGATGAAGTAGCCAGGCGGCCCGACCAGCGACGGCACGATGAAGTCGCCCAGCGTGAGGCTGAAGGTGAAGATCGAGCCCGCGGCGATGCCGGGCACCGACAGCGGCAGGATCACCTGCATGAAAGTCTGGCGCGGCTGCGCCCCCAGGTCAGCCGAGGCTTGCAGCAACGACGGTGGCAGGCGCTCCAGCGACGCCTGGATCGGCAGGATCATGAACGGCAGCCAGATGTAGACGAATACCAGGAAGCGCCCCAGGTTCGAAGTCGACAAGGTGTTGCCGCCCCCCCCGGGCACGCTCAGCAGCAGGTTCAGCAACGGCTCCAGGCCCAGGTGCTGGACGAACCACATGGCCACCCCGCCCTTGGCCAGCAGCAGGGTCCAGGCGTAGGCCTTGACGATGTAGCTGGCCCACATCGGCAGCATCACCGCGATGTAGAAGAACGCCTTGGTCTTGCCGCTGGTGTAGCGCGCCATGTAGTAGGCGATGGGGAACGCCAGCGCAGCACTGGCGATGGACACCGCCACGGCCATCAGCACGGTGCGCTGGATGATGTCGAAGTTGGCCGGGGTGAACAGCGCGGCGAAGTTGGCCCAGGTCAGGCTCGGCGTCACCGTCATGGTGAAATCGTCGAAGGTGTAGAAGCCCTGCCACAACAGGGTCAGCAACGAGCCCAGGTAGATCGCGCCGAACCACAGCAGCGGCGGCACCAGCAGCAGCGACAGGTACAGCGTCGGCTTGCGGTAGAGCAGGTTGGACAGCCCGCGCAGGGCGCCGTGACGGGCTTCCGGCGCCGTGGCATCGAGGGTCAGGCTCATCTCACACGCCCTCGCTCAGCGCCACCATGGCCTCGCGCGCCCAACGGGCGGTAACACGCTGGCCCGGCTGGTGGCTGGCCGGGCCGTCGCCCCACTGGCTGTTGGCCTGGCTCAGGCTCAGGTGCTGGCCGTTGTCCAGGCGGATCTCGTAGCGGGTTGCGGCGCCCTGGTACTGGATATCGTGCAGCAGGCCGCTGACCTCCACTTCGCTGGCTCCCCGTTCGCCCAAGGCGAAGCGGATGTGTTCGGGACGAATGGAGAACGGCCGGGCATCGCCGACCAGTTGGCTGGCGAGCTCGCCACGCAGCACGTTGGAGGTGCCGACGAATTCGGCGACGAAGGCGGTGGCCGGTTTCATGTACAGGTTGCGCGGGGTATCGACCTGCTCGATGCGCCCTTTGTTGAATACCGCGACACGGTCGGACATCGACAGCGCTTCGCTCTGGTCGTGGGTGACGAAGATGAAGGTGATGCCCAGTTGCCGTTGCAGGCGCTTGAGTTCGCCCTGCATCTGCTCGCGCAGCTTGAGGTCGAGCGCGCCCAGCGGCTCGTCGAGCAGCAGCACGCGCGGGCGATTGACCAGCGCGCGGGCCAGGGCCACGCGCTGGCGCTGGCCACCGGAAAGCTGCACAGGCTTGCGCGAGCCATAGCCGCCGAGGGCGACCATCTCCAGCGCCTGCTCGGCGCGCTGTAAACGCTCGGTGCGGGCCACGCCCTTGACCTTCAGGCCGTAGGCGATGTTGTCCAGCACGTTCATGTGCGGGAACAGCGCGTAGTCCTGGAACACCGTGTTGACGTCACGCTGATAGGGCGGCAGGCCAGCGGCTTCGAGGCCATGGATGCGGATGGAACCGGCGCTGGGCTGCTCGAAACCTGCGATCAGGCGCAAGCAGGTGGTCTTGCCCGAGCCCGAGGGGCCGAGCATGGAAAAGAATTCGCCGTCCTGGATGTCGATCGACACCTGGTCGACGGCCTTCACCTCGCCGAACTGACGGGAGACCTGGGTGAACTGGACGGCTGGGGGCATGGTGGAGGCTCCGGGGGCTGGAAGTTATCGGGGGCGGACCTTCGGGAGTGGCCTTTGTGGGTGCTGCCTTTGTGGGAGCGGGCTTGCCCGCGAA
>NZ_JBNFMU010000050.1:0-11609 GCF_049942315.1 Pseudomonas wayambapalatensis | reverse complement strand
TGGCCGCTGATGACCGGCGCTTGCCTCGTAGTTGCTGCACCGGGGCTGCACCGCGACCCGGCGCAACTGATCGAGCTGATTCGCCGCGAGCGCATCACCACGCTGCACTTCGTGCCGTCGATGCTGCAGGCCTTCGTGGCTGATCCTGCGGTGGCGGGCTGCGACAGCCTGACCCGCATCGTCTGCAGCGGCGAGGCGCTGCCGGTGGATGCCCAGCGCCAGGTGTTCGACAAGCTGCCGAACGCCGGGCTGTACAACCTGTATGGCCCGACCGAAGCGGCCATCGACGTGACCCACTGGACCTGCCGCGAAGAAGGCCGCGACAGCGTGCCGATCGGCGAGCCGATCGCCAACCTGCAGACCTACGTGCTGGACGCTGGCCTCGGCCCGGTGGCGGTGGGCGTGGTGGGCGAGCTGTACCTGGGCGGCACCGGCCTGGCGCGCGGTTATCACCGCCGTCCTGGGCTGACCGCCGAACGCTTCGTCGCCAGCCCCTTCGGTAACGGCGAGCGGCTGTACCGCACTGGTGACCTGGCGCGCTACCGCGCCGACGGGGTGATCGAGTACATGGGGCGTATCGACCATCAGGTGAAGATCCGTGGCCTGCGCATCGAGCTGGGCGAGATCGAAGCACGGCTGATGGAGCAGGACGAAGTGCGCGAGGCCGTGGTGCTGGCGGTGCCGGGTGCTGGCGGCCTGCAACTGGCAGGCTACCTGGTGCCAAGCACGCCAGTGGCGGACGACGCAGCGGCCGAGGCCTTGCGCGTTACCTTGCGCGAGCGCCTGAGTGCGGTGCTGCCAGACTACATGGTGCCGGTGCACCTGCTGCTGCTCGAGCAATTGCCGCTGAGCCCCAACGGCAAGCTCGAACGGCGTGCGTTGCCGCACCCTGCGGTCGGCCAGTCGAAACAGGCCTATGTCGCGGCGCAGAGCGCCGTGGAAAAGACCCTCGCCGGGATCTGGCAGGACGTGCTCAAGCTGGAGCAGGTTGGCGTCAACGACAACTTCTTCGAACTGGGTGGCGACTCGATCATCTCCATCCAGGTGGTCAGCCGCGCGCGGCAGGCCGGTATCCGCTTCACGCCCAAGGACCTGTTCCGCCACCAGACCATCCAGGGCCTGGCCGGTGCGGTGCGCATCGAGGCCGCAGGTCAGGAGGCCGAGCAGGGGCCGGTGACCGGCCGGGCGGGGCTGCTGCCGATCCAGCAGGCGTTCTTCGAGCTGCCGCTGGCGCAGCGCTCGCACTGGAACCAATCGGTGTTGCTGCAACCGACCCGGGCGCTGGACGCCGATGCCCTGGAGCGCGCCTTGCAGGCGCTGCTGGTGCAGCATGATGCGCTGCGCCTGGGTTTCACCCAGGTGGACGGGCAGTGGCAGGCACAGTTCCGTGAGGTGAGCACGATCGGTACGTTGCTGGAACGGGTCGAGGGGGGGCAGCCCGACGCCCTGCAAGCGCTGGGTGAACGGGTGCAGCGAAGCCTCGACCTGGCCGATGGCCCGCTGGTCCGCGCGGTGCTGGTCACTCTTGCCGACGACAGCCAGCGCCTGTTGCTGGTGATTCACCACCTGGTGGTCGATGGCGTGTCGTGGCGTGTGTTGTTCGACGACCTGCAGAGCGCCTATCAGCAGAGCCTTGCTGGCCAGGCTCCGGACCTCGGGCCACGCACCAGCTCGGTCAAGGCCTGGGCCGAGCGCCTGGAAAGCTATGCGCACAGCGAGCAGGGCCAGGCGGAGCTTTCGTACTGGGAGCGTCTGCGCGAGGTGCAGGTGCACTGGCCTGTAGCCGCGCCGACGCAACCTCTGCTCAATCGCGACGCCGCCACGGTGCAGGTGCGCCTGGATGCGGCCCTGACCCGGCAATTGCTGCAGCAGGCCCCGGCGGCCTATCGCACCCAGATCAACGACCTGTTGATGACGGCTCTGGCGCGCACCCTGGTGGCCTGGACCGGTGACGAGCACGCCCTGGTGCAACTGGAAGGGCACGGACGCGAAGCCCTGTTCGACGACATCGACCTGACCCGTACCGTCGGGTGGTTCAGTTCGATGTTCAGCGTGTGCCTGACGCCGGCTGCCGAGCTGGGGGCTTCGATCAAGCAGGTCAAGGAGCAACTGCGCGCCATTCCGCATCGCGGCGTCGGCTTCGGTGCCCTGCGTTACTACGGCCAGCCGCAGGTGCGAGCGCTGCTCGCGGCGTTGCCGCAGCCGCGGGTGACCTTCAACTACCTGGGCCAGTTCGACGGCAGTTTCGCCGTGGACGACGGTGCGCTGTTCACCCCGGCCAACGAGTCTGCGGGTGCGGAACAGGGCGAGGATGCACCGCTGGGCAACTGGCTGACGGTCAATGGCCAGCTGTATGGCGGCGAGCTGAGCCTGAACTGGATCTTCAGCCGCGTGCAGTTCGCCCCCGACGAGATTCAGGTCCTGGCCGAGTGCTACATCGAGCAGCTCGGCGCGCTGGTGCGCCACTGCGTGGAACTGCCGGTGCGCGGCGCGACGCCTTCGGACTTCCCGCTGTGCGGGCTCGACCAGGCCCAGCTTGACCGCTTCCCCGGCCTGCTGGAGCAGGTCGAGGACATCTACCCGCTGTCACCGACCCAGCTGGGCATGCTGTTCCACACCCAGGAATCGGCAGCCAACCTGTACATCAACCAGACCAGCATCGAGGTCAAGGGCCTGGACGCCGAGGCGTTCATCGCCGCCTGGGCGCAGGTGGTGGCGCGCCACGAGATCCTGCGCACCGGTTTCTGGACCGCCAGCCACCTGGCCGAGCCGCTGCAGGTGGTCTACCGCCAGGGCAGCCTGCCGGCGCGCTGCCTGGACTGGCGCGAGCGCACCGTCGAACCTGGCGCCCTGCAGGCGCTGGCCGATGAAGATTGCGCGCGCGGCTTCGAGCTGCTCGAGGCGCCGCTGGCACGCCTGAGCGTGGTGCGCCTGGATGACGACACCACCCAACTGATCTGGACCAGCCACCATATCCTCATGGACGGCTGGTCCAATTCGCGCCTGATGGGCGAGGTCTTCGAGTGCTATGCCGGGCATCCGCTACCCACCAAACGCGGGCATTTCCGCGACTATATCGGTTGGTTGCGCGAGCAGCCTGCGGCGCGTCAGGAAGCCTTCTGGCGCGAGCGCCTGGCAGGGCTGGAAGGGCCGACCAGCCTCAGCGCCAGCCTGCCGTTGCCGGCCGATGCGCAGGCTGAAGGCCATGCGGCGTTGTACCTGGACTGGGATGGCGCGCGGACTCAACGCCTGCGTGAGGTCGCCCAGCAATTGCGGGTGACGCCCAACACGCTGGTGCAGGCGGCCTGGCTGCTGCTGTTGCAGCGCCATACCGGGCAGCAGACCGTGTGCTTCGGCGCCACCGTGGCCGGGCGCCCGGCGGAGTTGGCAGGTTCGGGCGAGATGCTCGGCCTGTTCATCAACACCCTGCCGATCATCCAGACCCTGTCCGACCAGCAGCCGCTGGACCAATGGCTGCAGGCCCTGCAGGCCTGGAACCTGGAGGTGCGCGACCATGAGCACACGGCGCTGGCCGATATCCAGCGCTGGGCCGGGCAGGGCGCCGGTGGCCTGTTCGACAGCATCATCGTGTTCGAGAACTACCCGGTGGACGAGCGCCTGGCCCAGGCCCAGGACCAGCAGTTGCAGTTCGGCCAGGTGAGCACCCGTGACGTGACCAACTACGCCATGGACCTGGCGGTGCACCTGGGCACGACCCTGAAGATCGAGTTCCTCTATCTGGTCGGGCGTTTCACGCCGGCCAGCGTTGCGCAGATCCTCGCCAGCTTCGAGACCTTGCTGCAGGCGATGCTCGACCAGCCGCAGGCTCGGCTTGGCAACTTCGGCCTGCTCGATCAGGCCGGGCAGCGGCAGTTGGTCGAAGCCAACCGCCTGGGCGGGCAGGCGCCGACGGCACTGCTGGGCGAGCAGATCGCCCGCCACAGCCGCGAGCGCCCGACCCAGGTTGCGCTGGTGTGTGCCGGTCGCCAGTTGACCTACGCGCAACTCGAACAGCGGGCCAGCCGCCTGGCCGAGCTGCTGGTGGCGCAGGGTGTCGGCCCGGAAGTGCGGGTGGGCGTGGCCCTGCAGCGCTCGGTGGACATGGTGGTGGCGTTCTACGCCGTGATGAAGGCCGGTGGCGCCTATGTGCCGCTGGACATCGACTACCCCCGGGAGCGCCTGGACTGGATCCTGCAAGACAGCAACGCCTCGTTGATCCTCACCGAGCACAGCGTGCAGGCGCGCCTGCCGCAGCGCGACGGGGTGAACTGGCTGCCCCTCGACAGCCTTGACCTCGACGCGCCGGGCCTTACCCGTGGCGCCGCGGCAGTGTCGCCGGACAACCTGGCCTACCTGATCTACACCTCGGGTTCGACCGGCAAGCCCAAGGGCGTGGCGGTGACCCACGGCCCGCTGGCCATGCACTGCGCGGCGATCGCCGAGCGCTACGAGATGGACGTGCGCACCCGCGAGCTGCTGTTCATGTCGTTCGCCTTCGACGGCGCCCAGGAGCGCTGGCTGTCCACCCTGAGCAATGGCGGCTGCCTGGTGATCCGCCCAGGCGAACTGTGGACGCCCGAGCAGACCTGGCAAGCGCTGCATGCCGAGCGCATCGACATCGCCTGCTTCCCCCCGGCCTACCTGCAGCAACTGGCTGAATACGCCGAAGGCCGCGAGCCGCCGGCGGTGCGCATCTACTGCTTCGGTGGCGATGCGGTGGCCCAGGCCAACTACGACCTGGTGCGTCGCAACCTGCGCCCGCAGGCGCTGACCAATGGCTACGGCCCGACCGAAACCGTGGTCACCCCGTTGCTCTGGCGCGTCGCGGCCAGCCAGCCGTGCGAGGCGGTGTACGCACCGATTGGCACTCGGGTCGGCGAGCGCACCCTGTATGTGCTGGACGCTGCACTCAATCCCGTACCGGACGGGGTTGCCGGTGAACTCTACATCGGCGGTGAGGGCCTGGCGCGGGGTTACCATCAACGTCCGGACGTGACGGCCGAGCGTTTCGTCTGTGACCCGTTCGCGCAGGCGGGCGGGCGTCTGTACCGCACTGGCGACCTGGTGCGCCGTCGCCCCGATGGCGTGTTCGACTACCTCGGTCGGCTCGACAATCAGGTCAAGGTGCGTGGTTTCCGTATCGAGCTGGGCGAGATCGAGGCGCGCCTGCGTGGGCGGGCCGAGGTACGCGATGCCGTGGTGGTCGCGCGGGAGGTCAATGGCAGCAAGCAGTTGGTCGCCTATGTGGTGGCCGAGGCGGATGCCAATCTGGCCGAAAGCCTGCGTGCGCACCTGGCCGATGAGCTGCCGGACTACATGGTCCCGGCGCAGATCATCCTGCTGGCGGCGCTGCCGCTGAGCGCCAATGGCAAGCTCGACCGCAAGGCCCTGCCTGATCCGCAGTTCAAGGCGCGCGAGCACGTGCCGGCCAGTACCCCGCAGGAACTGGCGCTGGTGCGTATCTGGCAGGAGGTCCTGGAGCTCGACCAGGTCGGGATCACCGACAACTTCTTCGAACTGGGCGGCGACTCGCTGCGCGTACTCAAGGTGCTGGGCAAGGTCCGCGCGGCACCTGAGCTGGGCCTGAGCCTGAAACTGCGCGACATCATGGGCAAACCGACCATCGCCCAACTGTGCGGCAGCGAACGCAAGCCGCAGGCGCCGGATCCGCTGTTGGCGCTCAACCGTATCGTCGACGGCACCTCGCCGCTGTTCTGCCTGCATGCCGGCTTCGGCACGGTGTTCGACTACGAGCCGCTGGCCCGCTACCTGGACGGGCAGTGCACGGTCTACGGCCTGCAATGCCGCATGCTGCTGGACCGCGAGTGGCAGGACAGCTCGCTGGCGGCAATGGCCGGCGACTATGCCCAGGTCGTGCTGCGCAAGCAGCCTGAAGGGCCGCTGCGGCTGCTGGGCTGGTCGCTGGGTGGGCCGTTGGCGGTGCTGGTGGCCGCCGAGCTGATCCGCCTTGGCCGCGAGGTCAGCCTGCTGGGGTTGGTGGACAGTTACCTGCCGGGGCTGGCTGCACCGGGCGGCGACTGGCGTGACGACTTCCACGGTTTCGTGGCGGTCACCCTGGGCGATGCGCCCGCAGCGGCGCTCGACCCTGCAACGCTGACGCAACTGGACGCCGATGCCCTGGCGGTGCAGATCGGGCAACTGCGCCAGCAGGGCAGCACCTCGGACGTCTACGCCCGGATCGAGGCGCAGGACCTGGCGCACACCTTCGTCGTTGCCATGCGCCTGAAAGCCCTGGGCGAGGCTTTGCACGGGCTGCCTGCCGTGGCGGCCGAGGCGCGCTGCTGGTGGGGCGAGGGCGTCAGCAGCCGCGAGCGCGCCAGTTTCGAGGCGGCGCTGGGGCAGTGCCAGGCCAGTGCGGTGTTGGCGGCAGGGCACTTCGAATTGCTGCAGCACCCCAGCGTACTGGCGGATATCCGCGACAGCCTGGCACCGACGTTCAGCCATTGAAACCTCGGGCGCTCGCCGCACTGGCGGGCGCCCGTATCGCGTCTTCCGAGGAATTTCCCAATGTCTCTGCATCCTGACCTGGCCGGTTTTCTCGAACTGGTCGAGCTGGGCCGACTGACCGGCAGCAGCCAACCCATGCACCAGATGAGCGTCGAGCAGGCCCGCGCCGAATTCGAACGCAGCTCCCAGGTGCTCGACCCAAGCCCGCCTGACGACCTGCAGGTCGAGCAACTGCAGATGGTGGATGGCGAGGGCCAACCGCTGTCGGCACGCTTGTATCGCCGGCAGTCGCCGGTGGACGGCCTGCAGCCGGTGCTGTTGTATTTCCACGGTGGCGGCTATGTGGTCGGCAGCCTGGACTCCCACGATGCGGTGTGTCGTCGCCTGGCCATATGCAGCGACTTTGCGGTACTGGCGCCAGCCTACCGTCTGGCACCGGAAGCACCCTTCCCGGCGGCTGCGGACGATGCCCTGGCCAGTGCCCGCTGGCTGGTGGAACACGGCGAGGCGCAGCGCCTGGATGCCCGCCGGGTGGTGGTCAGTGGCGACAGCGCGGGAGCCAGCCTGGCCATCGTCGTCGCCGCCACGGCCGCGCAGCAGCAGGAGGGGGCGGTGTTGCGCCCGCTGGCGCAGTTGCTGTTCTACCCGGTCACCGATATCAGCCGCCAGCGGCCGTCCCATGTGCAATATGCCGAGGGTTACCTGCTCGAAAGCGAAACCCTGGAGTGGTTCTACCAGCATTACGTGCGTGACCCATCGCAGCGCCTCGATTGGCGGGTGTCGCCGTTGCACCTGACCTCGCTCGAGGGCCTGGCGCCTACTTGGATGGCGCTGGCCGGGCATGACCCGCTGCTGGATGAAGGCGTGGCCTGGGCAGATGCCCTGGAAAAGGCCGGCGTGCCGCTGCAGTGGCGGGTGGAGCAGGGGTTGACCCACGATTTTCTGCGGATGCAGGGGATGGTCGAGGCCGTGGAGGGAATCTACGCCGAGGTGGGGCGCTGGTTGAAGGCGGTCGGCGCGAGTTGTCAATCAAACGGTAATATCTGATAGCCATATTGGCCGGCCATCAACAATCACAATGGTCGCCCCAACATGCATTTCACGCCGCACCGTCTGGCCCTGTGTGTCGCCCTCGCCAGTGCTGCCCTGGCCGCCAACGCCACCGATTACCAGGTTGGCAATGCCAGTACCAGCACGCTGGAACTCAAGAAGGGCGACACGCTCAAGGTGACGCCGACCGGCAGCATCGTCTCGGGTGCCGACGACGGGGTGATCCTGCCCAAGCAGACCAGCGGCACCACGGTCAGCGTCGATAACGCCGGTATCATTCGCTCCACCGTGGCCCGCGGTATCGACACCAAGGATGGCGGCACCGACCAGAGCTTCTTCGTCATCACCAACCGCGCCGGGGCGCTGATCCAGGGGACCAACGACGGTATCCGTTTCCAGACCAACCCCACCGCGGGTGGCAGCCTCAAGATCAGCAACGGCGGGACCATCGAATCCATCACCGATGGCCAGGCCATCGATCTGGAGGCCCTCAACAACCCAAGCTTCAGAACCACCCTGGTGAACGAGGTGGGCGGAGTGATCCACGCCGTGGGCAATGACGCGATCAAGACCGGCTCCAACGCCACCATCACCAACTACGGGCGTATCTACACCGACACCGCACCGCAGGATGCCAACGGCCTGGACCAGAAATACGACGGCATCAAGATCGGTACTTCGACCGGCGTCACTGTGTACAACTACGGCAGCATCAGTGCCGACCGTCACGGCGTGGACCTCAAGACCGACGCCACCCTCTACAACTATGCCGGTGCCAGCGTTACCGGGCGCAACGGCTCGGGCTTCGGCTCCGACGGCACCGGCAGCGTGTACAACTGGGGCACCATCACCGGTGCCATCGCCGACGGCAAGATCAATGGCGATGGCGACGGCGTCGATGTCGACTTCATCGGCCACGTCTACAACGCCGGCACCATCCAGGGCCTGGGCGCCAAGGGCGTGGACAGCGGCGGGCGGCCCAATGGCAGCGAAGGCATCGCCATGGGCGGCGGTACGGTCACCAACACCAGCACCGGCCTGATCCGCAGCGTCGACAACGGCATCCTGGTGGACGATGGTGCCGAAGGTTCGGGTGTCGGCGCGACTACCATCGACAACGCCGGCACCATTCGTGGTGAGCGCGGTTTCGGTATCAAGCTGGTCGGCAACTTCGATGACATCGTGATCAACAGCGGCACCATCAGCGGTGGCAACGGCCTGGCATTGAGCATGGGCGGCGGCGACGATCGGCTGATCGTGCGCACTGGTGGGGTGTTCAATGGCCTGGTGGATGCGGGCGATGGCGTCGATACGCTGCAGCTCGAGGGCAGCGGCCAGTTTGGCAACAGCGCCAACTTCGAGAAACTGCTGGTCTCCGGCGGCACCTGGACGCTGAGCAGCGTCAACGATTTCAGCCAGGGTGGCGAGATCACCCAGGGCGCGGCGCTGGTCAACCAGGGCAGCGTGCTCGGCAGCATGCGGGTGGACCAGGGGGCGACCTACGCGGGCGGTGGTGTGGTCGGTGGCCTCGACGTCAGGGGCACGATGCTGACCAACACCGGGCTGGGCGTGGCCACGGTCAAGGGCGACCTGAAGTTCGATTCGGGCGCCAGCCTGGTCTATGGCGTCAACGCCGACGGCAGCAGCGCGCCGATCAACGTCAGCGGTATCGCCAATCTGGGCGGTGCCACCCTGCGCATCCAGCCGACCCCGGGCCAGTACCCCTGGCAGAGCCAGTACACTGTGCTCAACGCCGGTGCGATCAACGGCACCTTTGGCCAGGTCACCAGCGACTACGCCTTCCTCACCCCGAAACTGAGCTATACCAGCCAGTCGGTAGGCCTGACCTACAGCCGCAACGATGTCGCCTTCGACCAGTTCGCCCGCAGCGTCAACGGTGGCGCTGCGGCGCGCAGCCTGGCCAGCCTGGGCAGCGGCGGTGCGCTGTACAGTGCGTTGGTCAATACTTCGAACGCCAGCGCCGGCAATGCCATCGAGCAGCTGTCGGGCAGCAACACCGCCAACCTCGCCGCCGCCACCCTGGCCGGTAGCGCCCAGGTGGGCAGCACCATGCTGGGTGCCTTGCAGTCGATGGGCAGCAATGCCGGGCTGCTGGTGGGCCTGGATCAGCAGGACACCCCGGTGCTCGCCGCCACCGGCCTGCCCCAGGGCGTGCGCAACCTCAACGACCCCAACGCCCAGGGGCGAGTGTGGGGCCAGGCACTGGGCAGCTATGGCAAGGTCGATGGCAGCCACGGCGCCAGCAGCCTGGAGCAGCGCACGGGAGGCGCGGTGATGGGCCTGGACTGGGCGGTGGGCAGCGACTGGCGCCTGGGCGTGCTGGGCGGATACTCGCGCACCCGCCTGGACGCCAGCGGCCTGGACGGCAAGGTGCGCAGTTGGCATGCCGGCCTCTACGCCCAACGCCAGAGCGGCCCGCTGGCCCTGCGTCTGGGCGCGGCGTACAGCAGCCACGACGGCGACAGCAAGCGCAGCGTGGCCTTCGATGGCTTCGATGAGCGCCTGAAGGGCAACTACGATGCCGACAGCCAGCAAGCCTTCGCCGAGCTGGGCTATGCCCTGGGCAGCGGGCGCCTGAGTGCCGAGCCCTTCGCCAACCTGGGCTACCAGCGCTATCACCGCGACAGCTACCGCGAGAAGGGCGGCGATGCAGCGTTGGCGGTGGATGCCGACACGCAGGACAACGTCACCAGCACCTTCGGCGTGCGCATCGCGCACCTGGGGCAACTGGACAACGGCATGAGCCTGACGCCCCGCGCCAGCCTGGGCTGGCGCCACACCTATGGCAATCTCGACACTCGCACGCGCCAGGCCTTCCTGGCCGGAGGCGATGCGTTCAGCGTCCAGGGCAGCGCGCTGGACCGTGACAGCCTGGTGGTCGAGGCCGGGCTGGAGCTGGGGCTCAGTGCGCGGCAGAGTGTGGGCCTGGGCTACAACGGCGAGCTGGGCAGCAATGCACGCAACCATGCCGTGATGGGGCAGTGGCAGTTGAAGTTCTGATCGACCGTCAATCCACCTGAAGCCGGGGCCGCAAGGGCCCCGGCGGCGTTTCAGCGCAGGTCGCGTTCCAGCGACTTCCACAGCTCGAGCATGGTCGGGTTGCTGTTGCCGATCGAGCGGAACGACCAGATTTCCAGTTCCGCGCTCCACTCATCCCCGCCTGCGCGCACCAGCCGACCGCTGGCCAGTTCCTCCTCGACCGCCGACTCCGGCAGCCAGGCGATGCCATAACCTTCGCGGGCCATGCGCATCAGGTGCATGGCCATGTCGGCTTCGTAGAAGCGCTTGAGGTGAGGCTGCGCGTTGCCCTGCAGCAACACATCCACCACCCGCCCGAGAAACGAGGTGGTGGTGTAGGCGAGGTAGGGGATGGGTTTGTCCGCCGCCCCCGGCAGGGCGAACAGCGGGCGGCCTTCGGCGTCGGGCGCCGACACCGGGAAGAAGGCATCGCTGCCCAGGCGCAGGCCGACGAACTTGTCAGGGTCGAGGATGATCGGTGCACGCGGGTGGCTGTAGCCGATCATCAGGTCGCAGCTGCCTTCGGCCAGGGCGATGACCGCCTCCTGCACGTTGGCGGCCAGCACTCGCGCATTGAAGTAGCCGTAGCGGCGCTGGAAACCGGCGAACCAGGTGGGCAGGAAGGTCATCGACAGGGTGTGCCCGGCCACCACCTGGATCGAGCGCCCGGGCATGCGCTCGCCTCGGCGCAGCGCCGAGCGCAGGTCATGGAAGATCGACAGCGCGTCTCGGCCTTCGTCGCAGAAGGTCTTGCCGGCGGCGGTCAGTTGCACCGGATAGGTGCTGCGGTCGACCAGCTCGACGCCGACCCATTCCTCCAGCGAGCGGATGCGCCGCGACAGTGCGGACTGGGTGATGCAGCGGATCTCGGCCGCGCGGGAGAAACTCTTGGTTTCGGCGATGGCCAGCAGGTCATCGATCCATTTGGTTTGCACGGTGGTGGGCCTCGACCTGATCCCTGCAGGAGCAACTGTCTTGTTCAAAATCTAAACGCCAGCCCAATCTCCCTGTGGGAGCGGGCTTGCCCGCGAACACGGGCGTAGCCCGTGCCA
>NZ_JBNFMU010000049.1:0-8029 GCF_049942315.1 Pseudomonas wayambapalatensis | reverse complement strand
CGCTGGCCGAACGGGTGAAGGACGCAATTGAGCACAAGCTGGTCTGATTGCGACATGCATCTGTGGGAGCGTGCTTGCCCGCGAACACGGGCGTAGCCCGTGCCAGGCAGCGCGGTGTCTTTTTCGCGGGCAAGCCCGCTCCTACACCGGTTGAAGGTGTCGGGATGAGGAGTGTTCCAATCGCGTCATCCGTGTAGGGCAATCCCTACAACAACTCTTCCATCCGGATGATGGCATTCTCTCAGTACCCCCGATTTCCGGGGCTTTGCCGTTCTTCTAGTCTTTTGCCTACGCAGTCATTCCAACAAGAAGGTGCAGGGCATGAGCGAGGCGAATTCGAACGAGACGCTGGTCAGCTTCCGTGGTGTGCAGAAGAGCTACGACGGCGAATCGCTGATCGTCAAGGACCTCAACCTCGACATCCGCAAGGGCGAGTTCCTCACCCTGCTCGGCCCTTCCGGTTCGGGCAAGACCACCAGCCTGATGATGCTGGCCGGCTTCGAGACCCCAACCGCCGGTGAGATCCAGCTGGCCGGTCGCTCGATCAACAACGTGCCACCGCACAAGCGTGACATCGGCATGGTGTTCCAGAACTATGCGCTGTTCCCGCACATGACCGTCGCCGAGAACCTGGCATTCCCCCTGAGCGTACGCAACCTGAGCAAGACCGACATCAGCGAGCGGGTCAAGCGTGTGCTCAACATGGTCCAGCTCGACAGCTTCGCCAAGCGCTACCCCGGCCAGCTTTCCGGCGGCCAGCAGCAGCGTGTGGCGCTGGCGCGGGCACTGGTGTTCGAGCCGCAGCTGGTGCTGATGGACGAGCCGCTCGGTGCGCTCGACAAGCAGTTGCGCGAACACATGCAGATGGAGATCAAGCATATCCACCAGCGCCTGGGCGTGACCGTGGTCTATGTCACCCACGACCAGGGCGAGGCGCTGACCATGTCCGACCGCGTGGCGGTGTTCCACCAGGGTGAGATCCAGCAGATCGCCGACCCGCGCACCCTCTATGAAGAACCCGCCAACACCTTCGTCGCCAACTTCATCGGCGAGAACAACCGCATCAACGGCACCTTGCTGGCGCGCAACGGTGAGCGCTGCCAGGTGCAACTGGCACGTGGCGAGAAGGTCGAGGCGCTGGCGGTGAACGTCGGCCAGGCCGGCGAGCCGGTGACCCTCTCGATCCGCCCCGAGCGCGTGCGCCTCAACGGCCACAGCGAGCATTGCGTCAACCGCTTCTCCGGCCGCGTGGCCGAGTTCATCTACCTGGGCGACCACGTGCGGGTGCGCCTGGAAGTCTGCGGCAAGGCCGACTTCTTCGTGAAGCAGCCAATCGCCGAGCTCGACCCGGCCCTGGCCGTGGGCGATGTGGTACCGCTTGGCTGGGAGGTGGAGCACGCCCGCGCGCTCGATCCGATTGCCGAAGCCCACTGATCGATTGCTTCACCAACCCTGTACTGTGGAGAGAATAATAATGCGCAAGCAGTTGAAACTGACCGCCCTGGCCCTGGGGCTGTTCACCGCGGGCCAGGCCCTGGCCGCGGACCTCACCGTGGTGTCTTTCGGCGGCGCCAACAAGGCAGCCCAGGTCAAGGCGTTCTACGAGCCGTGGGAGAAGGCCGGCAAGGGCAAGATCGTCGCTGGTGAGTACAACGGCGAGATGGCCAAGGTCAAAGCCATGGTCGATACCAAGAGCGTGTCGTGGGACCTGGTGGAGGTGGAGTCGCCAGAGCTGGAGCGCGGTTGCCAGGAGGGCCTGTTCGAGGAGCTCGACCCCGCGCCGTTCGGCAACGCGGCCGACTACGTACCCGGTGCGATCCAGGGCTGCGGCGTAGGCTTCTTCGTGTGGTCCACGGTGCTGGCCTACAACGCCGACAAACTCCAGACCGCGCCCACCAGTTGGGCCGATTTCTGGGACACCAAGAAATTCCCGGGCAAGCGCGGCCTGCGCAAGGGCGCCAAGTACACCTTGGAATTCGCCCTGATGGCCGACGGCGTAGCGCCCAAGGATGTGTACTCGGTGCTGCAGACCAAAGCCGGTGTAGACCGCGCCTTCAAGAAGCTCGACGAGCTCAAGCCGAACATCCAGTGGTGGGAAGCCGGCGCCCAGCCGCCGCAGTACCTGGCCTCGGGTGACGTGGTCATGAGCTCGGCCTACAACGGCCGGATCGCTGCGGTACAGAAGGACAGCAACCTGAAGGTGGTGTGGAACGGCGGGATCTACGACTTCGACGCCTGGGCCATTCCGAAGGGTGCGAAGAACGTGGAAGAGGCGAAGAAGTTCATCGCCTATACCGTGCAACCGGCACAGCAGAAGATCTACTCCGAGAACATCGCCTACGGGCCTGCCAACTCCAAGGCCATCGAACTGCTGTCGGACGATGTGAAGAAGGACATGCCGACCACGCCCGAGAACATCGCCAACCAGGTGCAGATCGACGTGGCCTTCTGGGCCGACAACAGCGAGCAGTTGGAGCAACGCTTCAACGCCTGGGCTGCGAAGAAGTAACGCGCCTCAAAGGAGCGCCGGGGTTTGACCGGCGCTCCCTCGTTTTCTGTGTTTTTCGGAGTTCGCCATGGCCATTGCAGTGCCCCTGAATGAAGGCGCAGGTCCAAGTCTCAAACAGCGCCTCAAGCGCGCCGAACGGGTCAACCGCTGGAAGGCCCAGGCGTTGATCGCGCCGCTGGCGCTGTTCCTGCTGCTGGTGTTCCTCGTACCGATCGCCGCACTTTTGTACAAGAGCGTCGAAAACCCCGAGGTGGTCGCAGGCCTGCCGCGCACCGTTGAAGCCGTGTTGCAGTGGGACGGCAAGAGCCTGCCCGACGAGGCGGTATACAAGGCCCTCAGCGAGGACCTGGCCGAATCGCGCAAGAACCAGACCCTGGGCGAGCTTTCCAAGCGCCTGAACATGGAACTGGCCGGCTACCGCAGCCTGCTGTCCAAGACAGCACGTGCACTGCCGTTCAAGACCGAACCGGCTTCCTATAAAGAAGCCCTGCAAACCCTTGATGAGCGCTGGGGCGACCCGGCCTACTGGCAGGCAATTCGCCGTAACACCAGCGAGGTGACACCTTTCTACCTGCTGGCCTCGCTGGATCACCGCATCGATGATCTGGGCGAACTGGCCAAGACCACCCCTGACCAGGCCATTTATCTGGACATTTTTGCCCGCACCCTGTGGATGGGGGGGGTGATCACCGTGATCTGCCTGGTGCTGGCCTATCCGCTCGCCTACCTGCTGGCCAACCTGCCGACCCGGCAGAGCAACCTGTTGATGATCCTGGTGCTGCTGCCGTTCTGGACTTCGATCCTGGTGCGGGTGGCGGCGTGGATCGTGCTGTTGCAGTCTGGCGGCCTGATCAATAGCGCGCTGATGGCCATTGGCATCATCGATCAGCCGCTGGAGCTGGTGTTCAACCGCACCGGGGTCTACATCTCCATGGTGCACATCCTGTTGCCGTTCATGATCCTGCCGTTGTACAGCGTGATGAAGGGCATTTCGCCGAGCTACATGCGGGCGGCGATTTCGCTGGGCTGTCATCCGTTCGCCAGCTTCTGGCGAGTGTATTTCCCGCAGACCTATGCTGGTGTCGGCGCCGGCTGCCTATTGGTGTTCATCCTTGCCATCGGCTACTACATCACCCCGGCCCTGCTGGGCAGCCCGAACGACCAGATGGTCAGCTATTTCGTCGCCTTCTATACCAACACCAGCATCAACTGGGGCATGGCCACGGCCCTGGGCGGCTTGTTGTTGCTGGCAACCGTGCTGCTGTACCTGATCTATAGCTGGCTGGTCGGCGCCAGCCGCCTGCGCCTGAGCTGAGGAGCCTTGTCATGCTGAGCCCTTACATGTCGCCCGTGGAGCGGGTCTGGTTCTACAGCCTGCGCATTCTCTGCGGCCTGATCCTGTTGTTCCTGGTCTTGCCGGTGCTGGTGATCATTCCGCTGTCGTTCAACAGCGGCAGCTTCCTGGTGTACCCGCTGCAAGGCTTTTCGCTGCAGTGGTACCAGGACTTCTTCGCCTCTGCCGAATGGATGCGCGCGCTGAAGAACAGCATCATCGTCGCTCCGGCGGCCACGGTACTGGCCATGGTGTTCGGCACCCTGGCGGCGATCGGCCTGACCCGCGGCGACTTCCCCGGCAAGTCGCTGGTGATGGCGCTGGTGATTTCGCCGATGGTGGTGCCGGTGGTGATCATCGGTGTGGCCAGCTACTTGTTCTTCGCGCCGCTGGGCATGGGTAACAGCTTCATTTCGTTGATCCTGGTGCACGCGGTGCTGGGTGTGCCGTTCGTGATCATCACCGTGTCGGCGACGCTTCAGGGCTTCAACTACAACCTGGTGCGCGCCGCAGCCAGCCTCGGAGCCTCGCCCTTGCTGACCTTCCGTCGGGTGACCTTGCCGCTGATTGCGCCGGGAGTGATCTCCGGGGCGCTGTTCGCCTTCGCCACCTCGTTCGATGAGGTGGTGGTGACGTTGTTCCTCGCCGGGCCCGAGCAGGCGACCCTGCCGCGGCAGATGTTCAGCGGTATCCGCGAGAACCTCAGCCCGACCATTGCGGCGGCGGCCACGTTGCTGATTGCGTTTTCGGTGATCCTGCTGCTGACCCTGGAGTGGTTGCGCGGACGCAGCGAGAAGTTGCGGACCCAGCAGCCGGCCTGATCCTGCGGCGGCTGCACCGGCCTCATCGCGGGACAAGCCCGCTCCCACGGTTGCCCCGCTGCTCATGAGGGCAGCGTTGTACTGGTAGGAGCGGGCTTGCCCGCGAAGAGGCCAGTGCAACCGTAGCCGATTTCGGGCACTGCTCGACACCAATTGATACCAATCAGCCCCCGTCCACTTCCCTGAGTTACAATGCGCGCCACCGTGATTTCCACCACATAGGTGCGCCATGCAGCCCTACGCTATTGCCCCCTCCATTCTTTCCGCCGATTTCGCCCGCCTGGGTGAGGACGTCGACAAGGTTCTGGCCGCCGGGGCCGACATCGTCCACTTCGATGTCATGGACAACCACTACGTGCCTAACCTGACCATCGGCCCGATGGTCTGCACGGCACTGCGCAAGTACGGCGTGACCGCGCCGATCGATGTGCACCTGATGGTCAGCCCGGTCGACCGCATCATCGGCGACTTCATCGAGGCCGGCGCGACCTACATCACCTTCCACCCGGAAGCGTCGCAACACATCGACCGTTCGCTGCAACTGATCAAGGACGGCGGCTGCAAGGCCGGCCTGGTATTCAACCCGGCCACCAGCCTGGACGCGCTGAAGTACGTGATGGACAAGGTCGACATGGTCCTGCTGATGAGCGTCAACCCCGGCTTCGGCGGGCAGAAGTTCATCCCCGGCACCCTCGACAAGCTGCGCGAGGCCCGCGCGCTGATCGATGCCAGCGGACGTGATATCCGCCTGGAGATCGATGGCGGCGTCAACGTCGGCAACATCCGCGAAATCGCCGCTGCTGGCGCCGACACCTTCGTGGCCGGTTCGGCGATCTTCAACGCCCCGGACTACCAGGAAGTGATCGCCAAGATGCGTGCCGAACTGGCCCAGGCCCGCCCATGAGTGGCTTCGAGCAGCTGTTCCCGGGGACGCTGCCCAGGCTGGTGATGTTCGATCTGGACGGTACGTTGATCGATTCGGTACCGGACCTGGCCGCCGCCGTGGACCGCATGCTGCTCGAACTCGGGCGCCCGCCCGCAGGGCTGGACGCCGTGCGCCAGTGGGTGGGCAACGGTGCCGAGGTTCTGGTGCGCCGCGCCCTGGCCGGCGGCATCGAGCACGACGCCGTCGATGCGCAGCTGGCCGAGCGTGCGCTGGCACTGTTCATGGAAGCCTATGGTGAAAGCCATGAGCTGACCGTGGTCTACCCGGGCGTGCGCGACACCTTGCGCTGGTTGCGCAAGCAGGGCGTGGAGATGGCCCTGATCACCAACAAGCCCGAACGCTTTGTCGGGCCGTTGCTGGACCAGATGAAGATTGGTCGCTATTTCCGCTGGATCATCGGTGGCGACACCCTGCCACAGAAAAAGCCCGACCCGGCGGCGCTGCTGTTCGTCATGAAGATGGCCGGCATCGCACCCGAGCAGTCGCTGTTCGTCGGCGACTCGCGCAGTGATGTGCAGGCGGCCAGGGCCGCGGGGGTCAAGAGCGTCGGCCTGACCTACGGCTACAACCACGGCCGGCCGATCGACGAGGAATCACCGAGCCTGGTACTCGACGATCTGCGCCTGCTGCTGCCCGGTTGCTTAGTCACCGACACTGGGATAACGTGGGCGGACCTTCAAGCCTCCCAAGACAGAGACTCCACTGTGGGTGTTACCGGCAAATTCTGGATGAAAGTCATCAAGGCCCTGGCCCGTTGGCGCTGGCGCGCCTGACTCCCGCTCGCCGGCGCCTGCCGGCCCGTCCGCTTGCCCGAACCCATTGCTGCTTGCCACGAGGCTACCCATGACCCGCGAAGAATTCCTGCGCCTGGCCGCTGCCGGCTACAACCGCATTCCCCTGGCCTGTGAAACCCTGGCCGACTTCGATACGCCGCTGTCGATCTACCTGAAGCTTGCCGACCAGGCCAACTCTTATCTGCTCGAGTCCGTGCAGGGCGGGGAGAAGTGGGGGCGCTACTCGATGATCGGTTTGCCTTCGCGCACGGTGATGCGCGTGCACGGCTACCGTGTGAGCATCCTGCACGATGGCGTCGAGGTAGAGAGCCACGAGGTCGAAGATCCACTGGCATTCGTCGAGTCGTTCAAGGACCGCTACAAGGTCGCCGACATTCCAGGCCTGCCGCGCTTCAATGGTGGCCTGGTCGGCTATTTCGGCTATGACTGCGTGCGCTATGTCGAGAAGCGCCTGGGCGCCTGTCCGAACCCGGATCCGCTGGGGGTGCCGGACATCCTGCTGATGGTCTCCGACGCCGTGGTGGTGTTCGACAACCTGGCCGGCAAGATGCATGCGATCGTGCTGGTCGACCCGTCTGAGGAGCAGGCCTTCGAGCAGGGCAAGGCGCGTCTGGAGGGCTTGCTCGACACGCTGCGTCAGCCGATCACTCCGCGTCGGGGACTGGACCTCAGCGGGCCGATGGCCGCTGAGCCTGAATTCCGCTCCAGCTACACCCGGGACGACTACGAGAATGCGGTCGGGCGGATCAAGGAGTACATCCTCGCTGGCGACTGCATGCAGGTCGTGCCGTCGCAGCGCATGTCCATCGACTTCAAGGCTGCGCCCATCGACCTGTACCGGGCGCTGCGCTGCTTCAACCCGACGCCCTACATGTACTTCTTCAACTTCGGCGACTTCCATGTGGTCGGCAGCTCGCCGGAAGTGCTGGTGCGGGTCGAGGACAATCTGGTCACCGTACGTCCGATCGCCGGCACCCGCCCACGCGGCGCCAACGAAGAGGCCGACCGCGCGCTGGAAGACGACTTGCTGTCGGACGACAAGGAAATCGCCGAGCACCTGATGCTGATCGACCTGGGGCGCAACGATGTAGGGCGCGTGTCGTCCACGGGCAGCGTACGCCTGACCGAGAAAATGGTGATCGAGCGTTATTCGAACGTCATGCATATCGTCTCGAACGTCACCGGTGAGCTGGCCGAGGGGCTGACGGCGATGGACGCCCTGCGTGCGATCCTGCCGGCTGGCACTTTGTCGGGCGCGCCGAAGATCCGGGCGATGGAGATCATCGACGAGCTGGAGCCGGTCAAGCGCGGTGTCTATGGTGGTGCAGTGGGTTACTTTGCCTGGAACGGCAACATGGACACCGCCATTGCCATCCGTACTGCGGTGATCAAGGACGGCGAGCTGCACGTACAAGCCGGTGGCGGCATCGTTGCCGACTCGGTGCCGGCACTGGAATGGGAAGAGACCATCAACAAGCGGCGGGCGATGTTCCGGGCTGTGGCGCTTGCCGAGCAGACGCCGCGCGGCTGATGGATGAAGAAACGGCGCTCTGGTGAGCGCCGTTTTTTTTGGTGGTGTGAGGGGGCTGCTGTGCAGCCCATCGCGTGGCCAGCCCGCTCCTACAG
>NZ_JBNFMU010000048.1:0-15777 GCF_049942315.1 Pseudomonas wayambapalatensis | reverse complement strand
CGCGTGCGACAGCGAGCGTGTGCCGGTGCATGAAAAAAAATTCCACGCCCAAACCGTTGGGGTGTTTGCGCGGCCTGTGGGCATCGCGCTTGTGTTTGCGCGGCCCTGGCTGCCAGCCCAGGCCGCGCAACGCATTACGCTTGTCTTCGGGAATCTTGTGCCACTGATCGCGGGTCGCATGCCAGAGCTGGTGGAACAAACGATGCTCGGGGCTGATGACCCAGGCCTGCATGGCCGGGGTATAGGGCAGGCGCTCACGCGCCTCTGGGAACAGGCGCTTGACGGCAACGAAGCGGCTGTCCGCCACCGGCAAGGTAAGGGGCCGATCAAGGCGCTGCAAGCGGCCGCTGAGGGTGCCGCTGCCAGCGTTGGCGAACTCGCCCCACACCTCGTCGAGGCTGGCCACGCACTCATAGCTCGGCCCACCGTCCTGACTGAGCAGGCGCCAGCGCACCTGGGCAGACGAGGCTCCGACCAGATCGCCCAGCACCCGGTAGGCGGCCGGACCATCAGCTCGCAGGCGCTCGCCGGTATCAACGAAACCACGCAGCCCACGGCCTTTGGTGGCGACGTCGAAGAACACCTCGACGCCCTCGCGCGGCAAGCCCTCGAGGCCGCCATCGGCGCCATCGAAACGGATATCCCAGACACCCCGCAAGTGATCGGCCAGCAGTTGCCCGGCAAGGTCGGCAAGCTCGACGCTGGCCTCACCCGGGGTGACGATGTCGTCTTGAGGGTCGTGGATCAGCTCCTTGTGCGCATAGTAGGCGGCGGTACCCGCGGCCCCCGCCACTGCCAGGCCTGCGATGAATCCTCGTCGGGAAATGGTCATTGCGCCTCTATCCGTTCCAGCCATGCTGCGGCTTCTATCCAAGCTAGAACGTACGCTGGCGGGCAAAATTTACCGGGGCTAATTCACCACGGCTGGCGCTCGTTCCTTCAGAAGACTCCTTGCCAGCAGAGGCTGCCGATGACCTCCTTCCTCTCGCGCCTGATTCGCCCGAACCGGGCCAGCGCTTACCGGATCTTCGATGTCGAGCTCAAGACCATCGTGCCCCTGAGCCCTTCGCTGTGTCGTTTCGTCTTCACCGGCGAAGACATCGGGCAAATGACCACCCTGGCGCCGGACCAGCGCATCAAGCTGTTCTTCCCCTCCCCCGACGGCCAGCCACCACGACTCCCCCAGCACGAGAAATGGCAGCAGGCACGGCGCGACCTCCCGGCGGCGCAGACGCCCCCCATGCGCACCTACACGTTGCGCGCCCTGCGGCGCGCGCAGCATGAGGTGGAGGTGGATTTCGTCCTGCATGGGGTCAATGGCCCCGCCTCGGCCTGGGCGACCCATGCGCGCCCCGGTGATCGGCTGCAGATGGTTGCACCGAACCTTGCCTATGACGGCGACCCCGGCGGTTATGAGTGGAAGCCCCCACGCGAGGCACGGCAGATTCTGCTGGTGGGCGACGAGACCGCACTGCCGGCGATTGCCGGGGCGCTCGAACAGTTGGCCGACACCCGCCCGCACCTGGCGGTCGAAGCCTTCATCGAGGTTCCCTTGGAGCTGGACTGCCTTGACCTGCGCCACGGCCCGGCCACCCGGGTGCACTGGCTGCCCCGCGACGTGCTGGCCTGCGATCACGGCCAAGGCATGCTGCACGCGGTGCGCGAACTGGCCACGCTGCCGAACCCGACAGCGACCCGCAACGCCGAACTCGAGGAGGTCGACATCGACCAGCGCATCCTCTGGGAACTGGCCAGCGACAAGGCCGCGGCCTTTCATGCCTGGATCGCCGGGGAGTCGGCGACGGTGATGGAGATCCGTCGCTACCTGATCAAGGAGCGTGGCCTGGCGCGCGACAGCCTGACGCTGATGGGCTATTGGCGGGCCGGACGCACCCTGGAGTAGCATCGACCGCTACGGCACCCGCTGTATTCCCGGGCTCACACACCAAAAACGCTGTCGCACATCTGTAAATCGATGTCATGACAGCCGATTCCGCCGTCACCCCGCCGTTAACGACCGAATCCGGTCCCCTGCACCTGTACAAACGACACAAAAAAACCCTCTGCCTCGCGCATCCTGAGCCCGACTCCCGAGTCACGGACAGACCTACGCACTACACCGCCCTACAACCAATAACAACACCCAGGGACCACACCTATGCTCTCCATGCGAAAACGCTTCGGCGTCCTGCTGTTCTCGCTGTGTGCCACTGCCGTCCAGGCCAAGGAATGGCCCGAAATCCGCTTCGGCGTCTTCCCCGAATACCCACCCTTCGAATCCGTCGCCGCCGATGGCAGCCTGCAAGGCTTCGACATCGAGCTGGGCAACGCCATCTGCGCCAAGCTGCAGGTCAAGTGCACCTGGGTGCATAACGAATTCGACGGCATGATCCCGGCGCTACGTGCGCGCAAGTTCGACGCCATCATGTCGTCGATGGCCGTCACCCCAGCGCGCCTGAAGCAGATCGACTTCACCGACCGCCTGTTCCTCAGCCCCACCTCGGTGGTGGTGCGCGCGTCCGCCGACTTCGGTGATACCCCCGAATCGCTCAAGGGCAAGCAGGTCGGCGTACTGCAGGGCTCGCTGCAGGAAGCCTATGCCCGCGCCGTGCTGACCCCGCTGGGGGTGCAGGTCAGGGCCTACCAGTCCCAGGACCAGAACTATGCCGACCTGCAGAACGGCCGCCTCGACGCCACCGTGACCGACCGCCTCGAGGCGCAACTGAACTTCCTCTCCAAACCCGAAGGCGCCGACTTCAAGAGCGGCCCGGCGATCAAGGACCCAAGCCTGCCACTGGACATTGCCATGGGCCTGCGCAAGACCGACCCGGAGCTCAAGGCGCTGCTCGACAAGGGCATCGCGGCGATCCACGCCGATGGCACCTATGCCGAAATCCAGAAGAAGTACGTGGGCGACCTGGACATCTACAACGAGTGATCGTCGCTGCCGTCGCGGGCCTCGACCTGCCCGCGACGCGGCCAGCGTAGACATCGTCGATCCCCAAGCCATCCCGTCGCACGAGACCCTCTCATGAACGACTTGCTTTCTCTGCAAGGCTTCGGCCCGTTGCTGGCCCAAGGCACCTGGATGACCCTGAAGCTGGCATTCCTGTCGTTGCTGCTCAGCCTGCTGCTCGGCCTGGTCGGCGCCAGCGCCAAGCTGTCGCACTCCAAGCTGCTGCGTATCCCGGCCACCCTCTACACCACACTGATCCGCAGCGTCCCGGACCTGGTGCTGATCCTGCTGTTGTTCTACAGCATGCAGATCTGGCTCAACGACCTCACCGAAGCACTGGGTTGGGACTACGTTGAAATCGACCCCTTCGGCGCCGGCGTGCTGACCCTGGGCTTCATCTACGGCGCCTACTTCACCGAGAACTTCCGCGGCGCCATCCTCAGCGTGCCCGTCGGCCAACTGGAGGCAGCCACCGCCTACGGCCTGAGCCGTGCCCAGCGCTTTCGCCTGGTGCTGTTCCCGCAACTGATGCGTTTCGCCCTGCCAGGGCTTGGCAACAACTGGCTGGTGTTGCTCAAGTCCACCGCACTGGTGTCGATCATCGGCCTGGCCGACCTGGTCAAGGCCGCGCAGAACGCCGGCAAGACCACCAACGACATGCTGTCCTTCCTGTGCCTGGCCGGGTTGGTCTACCTGCTGATCACCACCCTTTCCAACCGCCTGTTCAAGCACCTTGAGCGGCGCTACAACACCGGCGTGCGGGGACTGGCACGATGATCGAACTCCTTCAGCAATACGGCATCGCCTATCTGTACAACGATGGCAGTGGTCTGTCGGGCCTGGCCATGACGCTGTGGTTGTTCCTGGCAAGCATGGTCCTGGGTTTCGTCCTTTCGCTACCCCTGGCGCTGGCGCGGGTATCGCGCCACAGCTGGCTGCGCGTGCCGGTGCAGGTGTACACCTTCGTGTTCCGCGGCACACCGCTCTATATCCAGTTGCTGATCTGCTACACAGGCCTCTACAGCCTGGAGGTGGTGCGCGAACACGCGCTACTCGACCAGTTCTTGCGCAACGCACTCAACTGCACCCTGCTGGCGTTCGTGCTCAACACCTGCGCCTACACCGTGGAGATCTTCGCCGGGGCGATTCGCAACCTGCCTGCCGGTGAGCTGGAGGCGGCCCAGGCCTATGGCTTGCGCGGCTGGAAGCTGAACCTTTTCCTGGTACTGCCCGCGGCCCTGCGCCGCTCGCTGCCGGCCTACAGCAACGAGCTGATCCTCATGCTGCATGCCACCTCGCTGGCCTTCACCGCCACCGTCGCCGACATCCTCAAGGTGGCGCGCGATGCCAACGCTGCGACCTTCCTGACCTTCCAGGCCTTCGGTGTGGCCGCGCTGCTGTACATGTTGCTGTCCTTCGCCCTGGTCGGCCTGTTCCGACTCGCCGAGCGCCGCTGGATGCGCTTCCTTGATCCCGTACGAGGCTGATCCCATGACCGCCACCGCACTGCCTTTGAACTTCGAACACGCGCCCTCCACCCAGGCCCATGCGAGCGCGATCAAGCTCAGCGTCGACGCCCTGCACAAGCACTACGGCGAGCACCAGGTGCTCAAGGGCGTATCGCTGCAGGCCCGCAAGGGCGACGTGATCAGCCTGATCGGCGCCAGTGGCTCGGGCAAGAGCACCTTCCTGCGCTGCATCAACTTCCTCGAACAGCCCGATGCCGGCAGCATCACCCTCGACGGCCAGACCCTGCAGATCCGCCCCGGCACCCGCACGCCGCCACCTGCGCAACTGCAGAACCTGCGCACGCGCCTGGCGATGGTGTTCCAGCATTTCAACCTGTGGAGCCACCTGACCGTGCTGGAAAACATTTGCCTGGCACCGCGCAAGGTGCTGGGCATCAGTGCCGCCGAAGCCCAGGCACGGGCACGCACCTACCTGGACAAGGTCGGCCTGCCCGCGCGCGCCGCCGAGCAGTACCCTGCCTTCCTCTCCGGCGGCCAGCAGCAGCGGGTGGCGATCGCCCGCGCACTGGCCATGGAACCGGAGATCATCCTGTTCGACGAACCGACCTCGGCGCTCGACCCCGAGCTGGTCGGCGAGGTGCTCAAGGTGATACAGACGCTCGCCGAGGAAGGACGTACCATGCTCATGGTCACCCACGAGATGGGCTTTGCCCGTCAGGTGTCCAGCCAGGTGCTGTTCCTGCACCAGGGACTGGTGGAGGAACACGGCAGTGCCGACATCCTCGACCACCCGCAGAGCCCACGCCTGCAACAGTTTCTCTCAAACCGCTTGAAGTGAAGTCACGCCGTATGGATAGCAAGGCCACCCGTTCCCCTGCCAACCCGCCGCTGGACCGCATCGATGAAGCGATCATCGATGTGCTGCGCCACCACGGCAGGATCACCTACGAGAAGCTCTCGACCCTCGTGCACCTGACGCCCAGGCCTTGTCTTGAGCGGGTGCGCAAGCTGGAGCGACGAGGTGTGATCCGCGGCTACGGTGCGATCATCGACCTGCAGCAGGTGTCGCCCGGCCTGTCGCTGTTGGTGCTGGTGGCCTTGTCCAACCAGAGCGGGCGTTCCGCCCAGCGTGCCTTCGAGGCCACCGTGCGGGCCTGCCCGCAGGTCTTTGAATGCCAGCTGATCAGCGGCCATTTCGACTACAGCCTGCGCATGCGCTGCCGCGACATGGAGCACTACCGGGTGCTGACCGAGGCCTGGATGAACGACGACGAACTGCACATCGACAAGCTGGTCGCCCACCCGGAGCTGGCGGCGGTCAAGAGCCTCGCACCACAAGCCTGAAACATCCTTGGGGGCCGCCTGGCGCCCCCTTCACCTCACCCACCCGCGCTTCACACCCCTTCCCTGCGCTAACCGGCACACCAGAGCCTCCGAGCTCGACTGATCGCCAACTGGTCAGACCGGTAAGTCCAAAAAGCCTTGCCAAGCGCCGAAATTCGCGCTTACATTTACCCCGCACTGGACAAACCGGTAAGACCACAATAATTAAGTCCTGCGCTCTTTCGCCCGCCAGCCCCTGGCGTGCATCGAAGCAGGGACACCGAATCAGAGATCCCTCCCATGCTCAAATGGTGCTCGCGTTCGATCTTCCTCCAAGTTGTCCTGGGCCTTGCCCTGGGCGTTATCTGCGGTCTCAGCTTTCCTGAAGTATCCCTGCAGCTCAAACCCCTCGGTGACGGCTTCATCAAGCTGATCAAGATGCTCATCGGCATCATCGTGTTCTGCGTGGTGGTCAGTGGCATCTCCGGCGCGGGCGACCTGAAGAAGGTCGGGCGCATTGGCCTGAAGTCGGTGATCTACTTCGAAATCCTCACCACCATCGCCCTGATCATCGGCCTGGTGCTGGCCTTCTCTACCGGCATCGGCCAAGGTGCCAACATCCACCTCGACCAGCTCTCCAGCGCCGACGCCGGTGCCCTGGCCGATCGCGGTGCGCACATCCACGGCGCCACGGCGTTCTTCATGGATCTGATCCCGACCTCGGTGATCGGTGCCTTCGCCGACAACAACATCCTCCAGGTCCTGCTGTTCGCCGTGCTGTTCGGCAGTGCGCTGAACCTGGTCGGCGAGTCGGCCTCGGGCATCTCGCGCCTGATCAACGAACTGAGCCATGTGATCTTCCGCATCATGGGCATGATCGTGCGCCTGGCGCCGATCGGCGTGTTCGGCGCCATCGCCTTCACCACCAGCAAGTACGGCCTGGAGTCGCTGCAGCACCTGGGCGGGCTGGTGGCGCTGTTCTACATCACCTGTGCAGGCTTCGTGCTGCTGATCCTGGGCACGGTGATGCGGGTGTCGGGGCTGAAATTGATCCCGTTCATCAAGTACCTGCGCGAGGAACTGACCATCGTCCTCGGCACCGCCTCCTCCGACGCCGTACTGCCACAGGTGATGCGCAAGCTCGAACACCTGGGGATCGGCAGTTCCACCGTGGGGCTGGTGATTCCGACCGGCTATTCGTTCAACCTGGACGGTTTCTCGATCTACCTCACCCTGGCCATCGTGTTCATCGCCAACGCCACCGGCACGCCACTGGCCATGACCGACCTGCTGACCATCCTGCTGGTGTCGCTGGTCACCTCCAAGGGCGCCCACGGCATCCCGGGCTCGGCGCTGGTGATCCTGGCCGCCACCCTGACCGCGGTTCCGGCGATCCCGGTGGTCGGCCTGGTGCTGGTGCTGGCCGTGGACTGGTTCATGGGCATCGGCCGGGCACTGACCAACCTGATCGGCAACTGTGTCGCCACCGTGGCCATCGCCCGCTGGGAGAAGGATATCGACATGGAGCGCGCCAACAACGTGCTGGCCGGCAAGCCTGGCTTCGAACCGGTAGCGCGCAAGCAGGGCCAGGCCCATCAGCAGGAATTCTGACCGTGCCAGGGCCGACGTTCAGCGCCGGCCCACAGGCGACAAGACTCAGGTTTCAATCAGGGAGCGAACCGTGATCAGCTCATCGACCGTCGTCAACTCCGTGGTGGAAAAGCTGCGCAAGGCCCTGGCCCGCGGCCAGTGGCGCAGCGGCGAAATGCTGCCCGGCCAGCGCGAGCTGGCCGAACAACTGGGCATCAGCCGCCCCAGCCTGCGCGAAGCGGTGACCGTTCTGGAAACCCTCGGGCTGGTACGCTCGATGCCCGGCAAAGGTGTGCTGGTGCTGGAGGCCGACGCCGCCCTGACACCAGGCACCGAGGGTGTCGGCGCCGCCAGCCTGGCCGATGTGCTGGAGCTGCGCTACACCCTCGAGCCCTTCATCGCCGGGCTGGTCGCGCAATCGGCGGGCAACCAGGACATCGGCCAGTTGCGCCTGACCCTGATGGACCTGCGCGAAGCCGTTGACGCCAACGACAGCGAGGCAGGCGTGGCCGCCTACATCGCCTTCCACGAAGCGCTGTTCGCGCTGACCACCAACCCGATCTTCCAGAGCGTGGTGCAGCAGACCAGCAACGCGCTCAAGCAGAGCGCGGCGATGCTGCGCGACTCCCCCGAACACCTGGCCGCACGGCTCGAAGAGAACGAGGCCGTGGTGCGCGCCATCCGTGCACGCAACAGCGCCCAGGCCAGCGCCCAGATGCGCCGGCACATCCTCGCCGAAGGCCAGCGCATGGGCATCGAACTGAACATCCCGGACGACCAACCGGACCCGCATCTTTGACGTCAGGAGAGCGACCATGACCGCCTTCGCCCACGCCGACCCGCGCCTGCCCCAGCTGATCAAGACCGGCGAAGGCCGCCTGGGCGCCGAACAGATCTACCCACGCCTGTTCGACGCCATCCTCGAACAGCGCCTGCCCCCTGGCAGCGCCCTGCCCGAGCAGGCGCTGGGCAATGCTTTCGGCGTCAGCCGCACCGTGATCCGCCGGGTGCTCGGGCGTCTGGCCGACCAGCAGGTGGTGGTGCAGCGCCCCAGCCACACCGCACACCTGGCCGCACCCGATCCACAGCAGGCGCGCCAGGTGCTCAGTGCCCGGCGCCTGGCCGAAACCACGCTGATCGGCCTGGCCACCCAGCGCGCGCGCCCGGGGCAGATCCGTCAACTGCGCCAATTGGTGGAGCGCGAACGCCTGCACTACGAGCGTGGCGAGCGCTGCACGGCCATCCGCCTGGGCGGCGAATTCCACCTCAAGCTTGCGCAGATGGCCAACAACGCGCCGCTGGCGCGCTTTCTCAACGGCCTGGTGCCGATGACCTCGCTGATCATCGCCCGCTACGAGTCGCCCTGCTGCGAGCACTGCGCCTGGGAAGAGCACGCGGCAATCATCGACGCGGTGGAAGACGGCGACAGCACCGCGGCGCTTGAGCTGATGCACCAGCACCTGGACCGCCTCGAAGCCAAGCTCGACCTCGATCAGAGCGTGCGCGCGTAACGTTTGCGGTAGTCCGCCGGGGTAACTCCGACATGCCGCACGAAAGCGCGGCGCAGGGTGTCGACATTGGCGAAGCCACACAAGGCCGCCACCTGCTTGGGCGGCTCGCGTCCGCCCTCAAGGCGTTCGCGCGCGGCATTGACCCGTGCCAGTTCCACCCAGGCCGCAGGGGTCATGCCGACATCGGCCTGGAACAGCCGGGCGAAGTGCCGCGGGCTGAGGCCCGCCCGCTGCGCCAGGCTGGCGATGCTGTGATCCTCGGCCGGATTGGCCGCCACATAGCGCTGCAACCCCTGAAGCACCGAGCGACCGACCGGCGAAGAGCCACCCTGGCGACTGAACTGCAATTGCCCACCCGGACGCTTGAAGTACATCACCAACTGCCCTGCCACCTGCTTGGCGAGTTCTCGCCCCAGGTCTTCCTCCACCAGGCTCAACGCCAGGTCCAGCCCGGACGTCACACCCGCCGCAGTGCGCACCTTGCCGTCATGGACCTGGATCGCATCGGCCTCCACCTGCACCTCGGGATAGCGCTCGGCCAAGGCCTCGGCGACCGCCCAGTGCGTGGTGATGCGTCGGCCATCGAGCAGGCCGGCAGCAGCCAGGGCGAAGGCCCCGGTGCAGACCGATCCGTAGCGCCGGCAACTGGCGGCACGCCCACGCAACCAGTCGAGGATGCCGCTGCGCAGGTGCTGGCTGGCCGCCTGTGGCGTACCGGCGATCAGCAGGGTGTCGATGGGCTCAATGGTGTCGCCGATCCAGCCATCGGGCAGCAGGCGCGCGCCGGACGAACTGACCAGCGGGCCGGGCTCGCAGGCCAGCAGGCGCAGGCGATAGACCTCGCGACCGGCCTGGCGGTTGGCCTCGGCGAAGACATCGAGCGGGCCGCTGGCGTCGAGCAACTGGACACCGGGCATGGCCAGGATGGCGAGGGTCAGTGAGGGCATCTGGAGATCCTGTAGGAGCGCGAAAAGGCTGACAGCGACAGCATAAGACCCCAGCCTGCCCACCGCGCAGGCCATGTCCGTCGCAAACCGACAATGGCAGGATCTGGCGCATAACGTCAATTGAGGACATACCCCCTCACCGCCACACTGACTCCACCACCAACCCCCCCAAGGAGTCACCCATGTCCACCTCCATCGCCGGTATCCAGGTACCCGACAGCGCCATGGCCCGCGAGATCACCGAACTGGTCCGCGACACCGCCTCGCCATTGCTGTTCCACCATTCCAGCCGGGTGTTCTACTTCGCCGCCCTGGCCGGCAAGCGCCTGGGCCTGAAGTTCGACAGCGAACTGCTGTACTGCGGCTGCATGTTCCACGACATGGGCCTGACCCATCAGCACAGCAGCGACTGCTGCCGCTTCGAGGTCGACGGCGCCAACGCCGCCCGCGACTTCCTCAAGGGCCACGGCATCGCCGAACGCGACATCGAGCGGGTCTGGACCGCCATCGCCCTGCACACCACACCGGGTATTCCCGAGTTCATGCACCCGCTGATCGCGCTGGTTACCGCCGGCGTCGAAACCGACGTCCTTGGCCTGCACCATGAAGGGCTGAGCACCGCCGAGCGCGACGCCGTAGTCCAGGCCCATCCCCGTGGCGAGCAGTTCAAGGAAGCGATCATCCAGGCCTTCTACGATGGCATCCGCCACAAGCCGCAGACCACCTTCGGCAACGTCAAGGGCGATGTCATCGCCGACAAGGAACCGGGCTTTCATCCCGGCAACTTCTGCAGCGTGATCCGCCAGTCCTGCTGGCCAAGCTGAGGCCTCGCTGGCCAAGGCTTGCCGGGCGCCTTACCATGCGCCCGGCAAATCACACGCCAGGAGGCCTTATGCAACACACCATCGCGCCAGTCGGCGCAGAACAGTTCGAGCGCCTGACCGAACTGTGGGAAGCGTCGGTGCGGGCGACGCACGATTTTCTTACCGAAGGCTACATCGAACGCTTGCGCCCGCTGGTGCGCGACCAGTACCTGGGCTTCGTCCAACTGCGCGCCGAGTACGATCAACAGGGCCGGATCCGTGGCTTTGCCGGGGTACACGAGGGCAAGTTAGAGATGCTTTTCGTCGACCCGACCTACCGCGGCCAGGGCATCGGCAAGGCCCTGTTGGCCCAGGTCGTCGCCGAAATGGGCGTGCGCGAGGTCGATGTCAACGAACAGAACCCGCAGGCCGTGGGCTTCTACCTCAACCAGGGCTTCGTCCAGACCGGACGCAGCGAAGTCGATGGGCAGGGCGATCCGTATCCGCTGCTGCATCTGAAACGCGAGGGCTGAACATGGCTTTCGAACTGCAAAAGGGGGCCGCTCTGCGGCCCTTCCCGCTTCTATAATCAGAAGACCTCATCCAGCCTCTACCCAGGGAGGCTACCAGCGTGAACCCGCGCATCCCCCTGTTGCTGCTGTGCCTGCTGCTGACCCTGGCTGGCTGCGCCGGCAAACGCTCCCCACCAGCCCCGCCCCCGGCCACGCTCACCCCCGCCCTCTGGCAACAGATCGACCAGGACCTGATTGGCGCCTCGGTTGCCGCCACCGGCTCGGCCAGCGACTATGCCCGTCGCTCGATGAGGGTCTGGCGCGAACAGGTGCAGCAACGTACCGAAAGCGACTTCATCCCCTGGTTCACCGGCTACTGGACCCAGCAATGGCTGACCCTCAAGGTTGCCTGGTTCAAGATGAACAGCGGCAACGGCAGCGACCCGCCCGAAAAACGTTTGGCGCTCTACCTGCAGGAGCAGTACCACGAGCGGGTGATCGAACCGGTCGCCGAGCAGATCAACCCCGAAGGCATCCGCGACCGTGCCAGCGAGCTGTACCTGCAACTGTTCGCCCAGCAGTTGCCGACGATCATCCAGCGCTACAACGCCCCGCCTGATCAGGTCAGCCAACGCCTGAATCACCTTGCAGCCATCGCCCTGGGCCCACCTGCGGCCAGGGACGCGACGCTCTACCAACTGCTGCGCGCCCAGTCACTGGACCAGCAGCCCGCCTGGCAGGCGCTGCGCCAGCACCTGCACGACCAGGCCGCCAAGGCACCCGGGCAAACCGAGGTGGGGCTGTCGTCGGTGGCCACCCGGGCCAGCGAAAAACTCGGCGCCACCCTCGCCCCGCGCGGCATCGCCAGCGCGGTGGCGGCGGCAGTAGGCAAGGCCGCCGGGGCGATGATCTCGGTGGCGGTGGCCGGTTTCGGCATGATGACCCACGATCGCGATCATCCACAGATGGTCGAGCAACTGCGAGTGATCCTCAACGTGGCGCTGAACGAGGAATGGCGCGAGCTCATGGAGAACCGCCAGAGTGGCGCCCTCTCGGGGGTGTACTACCTGTCGGGGCAGGTCGAGGATGGCCTGCTGTCGGGCGCAGGCCGGCCCTGACGCCTCAGGCCACGGCCATGGCCGAGGTCGGCAGGCCGAAGATGCGGTCGAACGCCCAGTTGTAGACGAAGGTGTAGACCGGCACCAGCACGATGAACGCCAGGTCCACCACGAACGCCTCGACCAGGCTCATGTCCAGCCACCAGGCAATCAGCGGAATCAGGTACAGCACCAGCGTCAGCTGGAAGCCCACCGCGTGCGCCACACGCCGCGCCACGCTGCGACCGCGCTTGGCCTGGCGGCTTTCCCAGCGCTCGAACAGGCTGTTGTAGACCAGGTTCCAGAGCATGGCGATGGTGGTGATCATCACCGCCAGTGGCCCGGTGTGCGAGGCCGGGGTTTCGGACAGGTAGGCCAGGCCCAGCGTGGACATGCACAAGCCAATGAGTTCATAGAAGGTCACGTAGACCAGTTTGCGTTTGACGCCTTGCACCGTGACGACCTCGGGATACAGTGAATGAAGGCGCGGAGAATGAATCAATAATCTTGACAGAAAAAGTCAGCACCTTTCAGATTGACTGAAAGGAGACTTGCATGAACTTTTCCAGCGACAACATCCAACTGTTCCTCGCCGTGCTCGACCGCGGCTCGTTCTCTGCCGCCGCACGGGTACTGGGGCGGGTGCCGTCGGCGGTCAGCATGGCAATCGGCAATCTGGAGGCAGAACTGGGCTACGCCCTGTTCGAGCGCGGTGCCCGCGAGGTGCGCGCCACCGACCGCGCCCGCGCCCTGGAGCCGCACGCGCGGCTGATCGCCGAGCAACTGGGGTTGCTGCAAGTGCATGCGCTCGAACTGTCGCGAGGGCTGGAAAGCAGCCTGGCCATCGCCGTGGTGCCGGACATCGACCCCCGTCCACTGCTGACAGCCATCGCCCGGCTGGGCGAGCGCTACCCGCTGCTCGACATCGAACTGCTCAGTGCCCCGCAGGAGGACGCCCTGCAACTGCTCGACAGCGGCCGCGTCGGGTTGTGCCTGGCCTTTGCCGGGTTGCAGGTCGATCCGCGCCGCAGTTTCCAGCACCTGGGCACCGAGTCGCTGGTGGCCACCTTGTCGCCTCACCATCCAGCCCTGCGCCAAGGGCGTATCCGCGACCTGGAAGACCTGGTGAACATCCGCCAGATCCTGGTGCATAGCCGTGACCTGCCACTGCGCGACACCCGCTCACTGATCGGCACCGCGCACTGGCGCACCGACAGCGTCGACCTGGCCCTGCAGATGGTCGAAGCAGGGCTGGGTTGGGGCGACCTGCCTGCGGCCAGGGTCATGCCACGGGTAGAGGCCGGCCGGCTGGTGCGCCTGGCGTTTCGCAACACCCGCAACGAGCTGCAGCTACCCGTGCATGTGCTGTGGCTCAAGGAGCAGCCACTGGGGCAGGCTGCTCGGGCGCTGGTGGAGTTGCTGGCTGCCGGCTGATCCGTCCATGACCACCCGTCGGCCAGAACGACGTCTAACTCAACCATTTGGCCCGCAGGCCGATACCGATTCCGACAGGCACCGCCACGCGCCACGAGTGCACGGCGGCCTCCCCAGCATCGGCTCAAGGTCTCGAAACATGAACCTGAAGTTCCGCCACAAGATTCTCCTCAGCGCCTGCGGTGTCGTGGTATTGGCATTCGCATTGTTCACCCTCTACAACGACTACCTGCAACGCAACACCATCCGCCAGAACATCGAATCCTCTGTGCAGCAGGCCGGCGCACTGACGGCCAGCAGCGTGCAGAACTGGATGAGCGGACGCATCCTGATCCTGGAGAACCTCGCCCAGGATATCGCCCAGCAAGGCACCGGCAGTCAGGTCGCCGGGCTGGTCGACCAACCCTCCTACACCAGCAACTTCCAGTTCACCTACTTCGGCCAGAACACCGGACTCTTCACCCAGCGCCCCGACGCACAGATGCCCGAAGGCTACGACCCGCGCAAACGCCCTTGGTACACCGCCGCCGCGAGCGCCAACCAGACCCTGCTGACACCGCCCTACCAGGCATCGGTCGGCGGGCTGGTGGTGACCATCGCCATTCCGGTCAAGGCCCGCAGCAATGGCGAGCTGCTCGGAGTGGTCGGGGGTGACCTGAGCCTGGACAGCCTGGTCGACATCATCAACGCCGTGGATTTCGGCGGTATCGGCCACGCCTTCCTGGTCGACCGCGAAGGCCAGGTGATCGTCAGCCCCGACAAGGACCAGCTGATGAAGAACCTCAAGGACATCTACCCCGGCAGCTCCCTGCGGGTCGAGCCGGGCATGCAGGACGTGACCCTCGGCGGCGAAGAGCGGATCGTCTCCTTCACCCAGGTCAAGGGGCTGCCTTCGGCGCAGTGGTACATCGGCCTGTCCATCGACAAGGACAAAGCCTACGCCGCCCTCGGCCAGTTCCGCAGTTCGGCCATCATTGCCATGATCATCGCGGTGGCCGCCATCGCAGCCGTGCTCGGCCTGCTGATCCCACTGCTGATGCGCCCGCTGACCACCATGGGCCGCGCCATGCACGATATCGCCGAAGGCGAAGGCGACCTCACCCGTCGCCTGCAGGTGCAGCACAAGGACGAGTTCGGCGAACTGGCCGCAGCCTTCAACCGCTTCGTCGAGCGTATCCACGCCTCGATCAGCGAAGTGGCCTCGGCCACCCGACAGGTGCACGACCTGTCCGAACAGGTGATGAGCGCTTCCAACGCCTCGATCAACGGGTCCGAGGAACAGAGCCTGCGCACCAACAGCGTGGCAGCGGCGATCAATCAGCTCGGCGCCGCCACCCAGGAGATTGCGCGCAACGCCGCCGATGCCTCGCAGCACGCCAGCGGCGCCAGCGATCAAGCCAACGACGGGCGCCAGGTGGTGGAGGATGCGATCAGCGCCATGACCGCGCTGTCGCACAAGATCAGCGAGTCGTGCGAGCAGATCGAAACCCTCAACGCCAGCACCGACGAGATCGGCAAGATCCTCGACGTGATCAAGGGCATCTCCCAGCAGACCAACCTGCTGGCGCTCAACGCCGCCATCGAAGCCGCTCGCGCCGGGGAAGCCGGGCGAGGCTTTGCCGTGGTCGCCGATGAGGTGCGCAACCTGGCACACCGCACCCAGGAGTCGGCCGAAGAGATCCACCGCATGATCACCAGCCTGCAGGTTGGCTCGCGCGAGGCGGTGCACACCATGAACGCCAGCCAGGTCTCCAGCGAGCAGACCGTGCAGGTGGCCAACCAGGCAGGTGAGCGACTGGCCAGCGTGACCCTGCGCATCGGCGAGATCGATGGCATGAACCAGTCGGTGGCCACGGCGACCGAGGAACAGAGCGCAGTGGTCGAGAGCCTGAACCTGGATATCACCCAGATCAACGCCCTCAACCAGCAAGGGGTGCAGAATCTCAACGAAACCCTGCGCCACTGCGATGCCCTGAGCCAGCAGGCGGGACGCTTGAAGCAGTTGGTAGGCAGTTTCAGGATCTGAAACGGCTTCACTGTTCCCCCTGTAGGAGCGGGCTTGCCCGCGAAAAAGACAGCGCGGTGCCTGGCACGGGCTACGCCCGTGTTCGCGGGCAAGCCCGCTCCTACAGGGG
>NZ_JBNFMU010000047.1:0-2438 GCF_049942315.1 Pseudomonas wayambapalatensis | reverse complement strand
TTTTTTTGGGGGTGGGTTTGGGAACCGTCTTGGAGGGAACAATCCGTCTCAAAAAGGAGGGTTTTGTCTTGTGGTCTCTCCCTGTCTTTGGGGGGGTGTTTTTCCCCCACACAGGACCGCAACGCGGTCCCGACATTATGAAAGGACACCGCAAATGACCTGGCAACCCCACATCACCGTCGCCACCATCGTCGAACACGAGGGCAAGTTCCTCTTCGTCGAAGAGTTCAAGGCCGGCCAGCACGTGTTCAACCAGCCCGCCGGCCATCTCGAGGCCAACGAGACGCTGCCCCAGGCTGCCCTGCGCGAAACCCTCGAGGAAACCGCCTGGGAGGTCGAATTGACCGGCGTGGTCGGCATCTACCTCTACACTGCGCCGAGCAACGGCGTGACCTACCAGCGTATCTGCTTCGCCGCCCGCCCCCTGCGCCACCACCCCAAGCGTGCCCTGGACAGCGACATCACCCGCGCCCTGTGGCTGACCCGCGACGAGCTGCTGGCCGATCCCGCACGCTGGCGCAGCGAGCTGGTGCCACGCTGCCTTGAAGACTATCTGGCAGGCCCGCTGCACAGCCTCTCGCTGCTGCGCGACTGACGCGGATGCGCCGTCCTGATAGAATCGGAATTTTTCCCCCAGATACACATCGGTAGCCATGACCAGCCCAGCACCCAAAGACCCCTCCAGGACCCGCGTCATCGTCGGCATGTCCGGCGGCGTGGACTCTTCCGTCTCCGCCCTTCTGCTCATGGAGCAGGGCTACCAGGTGGAAGGTCTGTTCATGAAGAACTGGGAGGAGGACGACGGCACCGAGTACTGCACCGCCCGCGAAGACCTGGCCGATGCCCAGGCCGTGTGCGATCGCATCGGCATCAAGCTGCACACCGCCAACTTCGCTGCCGAGTACTGGGACAACGTGTTCGAGCACTTCCTCGAAGAGTACAAAGCCGGCCGTACCCCCAACCCGGACATCCTCTGCAACCGCGAAATCAAGTTCAAGGCCTTCCTGGACTACGCCCTGTCGTTGGGTGCCGACCTGATTGCCACCGGCCACTACGTACGCCGCCGTGATACCGGCGAGCTGACCGAACTGCTCAAAGGCCTGGACCCGAACAAGGACCAGAGCTACTTCCTGCATGCCGTGGGCGGCGCGGAAATCGCCCGCACCCTGTTCCCCGTTGGCGAGCTGGAAAAGCCCGAGGTACGCGCCATCGCCGAGAAACACGGCCTGGCCACGGCAAAGAAGAAAGACTCCACCGGCATCTGCTTCATCGGCGAGCGCCGCTTCAGCGACTTCCTCAAGCAGTACCTGCCCGCCCAACCCGGCGAGATCCAGACCACCGACGGCGAAGTGATCGGCCAGCACCACGGCCTGATGTACCACACCATCGGCCAGCGCCAGGGCCTGGGCATTGGCGGCCTGAAAGACGCCGGCGACGAACCCTGGTACGTGCTGGAAAAAGACCTGGCGCGCAATGTGCTGGTGGTGGGCCAGGGCAACGAACATCCTTGGCTGTTCTCCCGCGCCCTGCTCGCCTCGGACATCTTCTGGGTCAACCCAGTCGACCTGAGCAGCCCACGCCGACTCACCGCCAAGGTGCGCTACCGCCAGAGCGACCAGCACTGCACGCTGGAACGCACTGCGAACGGCTACCGCGCAGTGTTCGACGAGCCACAACGCGCTGTGACGCCGGGTCAATCCGTGGTGTTCTATGACGGCGAGGTGTGCCTGGGTGGCGGCGTGATCGAGAGCGCCGAGCCTTGGAGCCCACGCGCATGAGCAACCTGCAGGAGCAACTGATCGCCCTTGGTGGCGTGTTCCAGGCCGCGGTGCTGGTCGATCGTATCGCCCGCACCGGGCAGGCCAGCGAAGCCAATATCGGCTGCATGCTCGGCAGCCTGCTGGTACGCGACCCGAACAACACCCTGGAAGTGTTCGGCGGCGACGACCTGAACCTGCGCGACGGCTACCGTGCACTGGTCGGCGCCCTGGAGCGCGACCCCAGCAGCCTGCAACGCGAGCCGCTGCGCTACGCACTGTCCATGCTGGGTCTGGAGCGCCAGCTGGCCAAGCGTGGCGACCTGCTCGACACCATCGGCAATCGCCTGCCGCAGATCCAGTCGCAAGCCGATCATTTCGGCCTGGTTCACGAAAATGTCATCGCTTCCAGCGGAGCCTTGTACCAGGACACCCTGAGCACCCTGCGTCAGCGCATCCAGGTACACGGCGACATGCGCTTCCTGCAGCAGGCCAGCAACGCCTCGAAGATCCGTGCCCTGCTGCTGGCAGGCATCCGCGCCGCCCGCCTGTGGCGCCAGCTGGGCGGGCATCGCTGGCAGTTGGTGTTCAGCCGCCGCAAGTTGCTCAATGAACTGTACGACATGATGCGTGCGCCTTCCTGACCTGTAGGAGCGGGGGGGGGGGGGGGGGGGGGGGGGG
>NZ_JBNFMU010000046.1:0-7109 GCF_049942315.1 Pseudomonas wayambapalatensis | reverse complement strand
TACCTGTGGGAGCGGGCTTGCCCGCGAAAGGGCCCTGCGCCTCACCCCGTGACCACCCTGCCCTCCAGCACCTGCGCCGCACAGCGGGCAATCCGCCGGCAAGCCTCGGTAAGGGCCTCGGCCCCCAGCACCAGCCCCAGGCGGATATGCCCCGCCGCACTCGGCCCGAACGCCTCCCCCGCCAGTACCGACACGCCATGCGTCTGCAGCAGCAGGCTGGAAAACGCCTGGGCGCTGAGGCCGGTCTGGCGGATATCGACCATCACGAACATCCCGCCATCGGGCTTGAGCACCTTCACCCCCGGGCAATCGGCCAGGCATGCGCAGACCAGGTCGCGCCGCTGCCGATAGGCCTCGCGCATCGCCTCAAGCTCCGGCAGGCGCTGCTCCAGCGCCACCACCGCGGCATCCTGGATAAAGTCCGGTGAGCCATACAGCATGCACAGCGCCAGGTTCTCCAGATGGCAGGCCAACGCTGGCGAGCCGACCACCCAGCCAACCCGCCAGCCCGTCATGGCGTGCGACTTGGACAGGCTGTTCAGGGTCGCGGTCCGGTCGGCCATGCCCGGCAGGCTGCCAGGGCTGATGTGCTCGCCTTCGTACAACAGCTCGCTGTACACCTCGTCGCTGATCAACCACAGGTCATGGGCCACGCACAACTCGGCCAGCGCCTCCCAGGTGCTGCGCGGCAGGCTGGCACCGGAGGGGTTGTGCGGGCTGTTCAGGGCCAGCGCACGGGTACGCGGGGTGATGCGCGCGGCAACATCCTCGGCCTGCACGCGAAAACCATGCTCGGGCTTGACCGGCACCGGCACCACCGTGGCGCCACAGGCGCCGAACACGGCCTCGTAGGTGACGTACATCGGCTCGGCGACGATCACCTCGTCACCCGGATCGAGCACGCACTGGGCCACGCAGAACAACGCGCACTGGGCACCGGCCAGCACCGTCACCTGATCGGCATCGACGGCCTGGCCGCTGCGCTGCTGGTGGCGCCGGGCGATGGCCTGGCGCAGGGCATGCTTGCCGCGCACATCGGAGTAATGGGTGTGGCCGTCCTGCAGGCTGTCGATGGCGGCCTGGACGATCGGCGCCGGGGTGTCGAAGTCCGGGTCGCCCACCGACAGCAGCAGGATGTCGCGGCCCTGAGCCTGCAGCTCAAGGGCGCGGTAGTGGATCTCCCAGGCCGCAGCGCCGTCACCGGCGATGCGCTGGGTCAGCTTGGAAAAACGCATGAAAAGCCTCCATCAATGGGCGCTGGCGTGCCTGAGTTCGATCAGGGTGACGCCGTCGCGCGCGAATCCGTTCCTGAGGTCCTGCTCCAGCTCATCGAGGCTGCCGGGCTGCGCCACGGCGCAGCCGAAGGCACGGCCCAGGCCGATGAAGTCGGGGTTGCGCGGCAGCACGCCGATGGGTTCGATATCCAGGCCCAGCATATCGTCGCGGATCTGCCCGAGCGCATCGTTGTTCCACAGCAATACCACCAGCGGCCGGTCCAGTTCCTCGACCGCCGTGGCCAGCTCCTGCGCGGTGTACAGGAACCCGCCGTCCCCCACCAGCACCAGGCCTGGACGCTCGCCCCCGGCGAACATGCCGCCGATCCCCGCCGGTAGACCATAGCCCAGGGTTCCGTACCCCGTGGGATGCAGCCAGCTGCGCGGTGTCTTGCTGGGGAAGGCGTAGTTGCCGGTGTAGGCCAACTGCGTCATGTCGGTACTGATGAAGGCATTGTCCGGCAACGCCCGGGCCACACGATCGAGAATGCCCTGGTGCAATCGCTGCAACGGCCCATGCCCTGCCCTCACCGCCTCGCGCAGACCGGCAACCGCATGGATAGCCGCCGTGGCATCGCGGCGAATATCCGGCAGATGCTCCAGCACCCCGGCCAGGGTCAGGCGCGCATCACCCTGCAATGCCAGCGCGCACGGGTAGAAATCGTTGAACTTGCGCGGGTCGATATCGATACGAATCAATTCGCCGTTGATCGGCAGGCGCTCGCGCCAGAAATCGGTGTCGGCCATCTCGGTCCCCACCGCCAGCACCACGTCCGCCTCGGCGATCATCTGCCAGCCCGGCTCCACACACAGGCTCGCACCGGCACTGAGCGGCGCCTCAGGCGGCAGCAGCCCCTTGCCTGCCACGCTGGTGAACACCGGTGCAGCCAGGCGCTCGCTCAGTACAGACAGCTCGGACCCCGCCTGCAGTGCTCCACCGCCCGCGATGATCATCGGGCGCCTGGCAGCGGCCAGCCTGGCCGCCGCCTGATCCAGCACAGTGCGGTCCGGCACGCTGCGGCCAGGGCGGCGTACCACCTCGGCGCTCCAGTCACGCGCCACCGCTGCCGACAGCACATCCAGCGGCACCGAGATATGCACCGGCCGCGGCCGCTCGCTGTCGAACACCGCCCAGGCGCGGGCGATCAGCTCAGGCAGGTCTTCCGGGCTCAGGGCCAGCGCCGAGAAGGCGGTGATCGGCGCGGTCATCGCGCGTTGGTCCTGAGTCTCGTGCAGGCAGCCCCAGCCTTTGCCCAGGCTGGCGCTGTGGTTGACGCTGGAGATCACCAGCAACGGAATCGAGTCGGCGTGGGCCTGGCCGATGGCAGTGGCGGCATTGGTCACACCGGGGCCGGTGATCACGAAACACACGCCTGGCTTGCCACTGATGCGCGCATAGCCGTCGGCCATGAAGCCTGCGCCCTGCTCGTGGCGGGTCAGCACATGGCGGATACCACTGCCAGGCAGGCCGCGATACAGCTCCAAGGTGTGCACGCCGGGAATGCCGAACACGGTGTCGACGCCATAGTTGGCCAGCAATCGGACCAGGGCCTGGCCGCCGGTCAAGGGTTTGTCATGCATGTTCATCTCCTCGGGCCTGGCCCAGGCGGATCAGTGCATCGACCGCCGTGGTGGCATTGGCGCCGACCATCAATGGGTTGACGTCCAGCTCCAGCAGCTGGCTGGCGTTTTCGCAGGCGTAGTCGGCCACCGCGCGGATCGCGGCCACCAGAACATCCAGGTCGGCCGCCGGACGCCCGCGGAAACCCTGCAGCAACCCGGCGCTGCGCAGCCCGAGCAAGGCCGCGCGGATGGCGCCATCGGTGGTGGGCAGCAGCAGGCTGGTGCTGTCCTTGAGCAATTCGACCAGCACCCCGCCCGCCCCGATGACCAGTGCCAGGGCAAAGCCGTTCTCGCGCTTGATGCCGACGATCAGCTCGGCCAACGCTGGCTCGGCCATCGGTTCGAGCAGTACTCGATCGAACGGCACCTGTGGCGCGTGGGCATGGATACGCTCGCGCATCTGGTGCAGCGCCGCCTCGAGCGCCCGGCCATCACGCAGGTTCAGCGCCACCGCGCCAGCTTCGGTCTTGTGCGGCAACTGTGCGCTGACCGCCTTGAGCACCAACGGAAAGCCGACAGTGGCCGAATCGGCCAGCGCCGAACCGGGGGTGCTCAGCCGACCGTCCGGGACCGGCAAGCCAAAGGGGCGCAGGGCCTGCTTGGACTGCCACTCGTCCAGCAAGCGGGTCTTGCCAGTCAGTGCCTGCGGGCACAACGGCACCAGCGCGGACTCGCCCAACGCCAGCAGGCGCTGTCGATTGGCCTGGTACTCAACGATCCGCCCCCAGGCCGCCAGGCCATCTTCCACGCCCTGCAACGCCGCGATGCCATGGGCATGCAGACGCTCACGAGCGCTGGCCGGCAGCAGCTCGGGGAAGGCCGAGGTGACGAAGCCGATCTTGCCGTGACGCGCCAGGGCCTGGCAGTACAGCGCCAGCAGCAGGTCGCACTCCTTGCGCTCGCCGGTGAACTCCGCCGGATAGTCGAGCACCAGCATCGCCGCATCGGCGTCGCTGCGCAGGGCGCTGTCGAGCATGCGCTGCAGTGCCTCGTCGTCGCCCCAGATGGCCGTGGTGAAGTCCAGCGGGTTGACCAGGTTGGCGTAGCTGGGCAGCACCTGGGCCAGCTCATCGACCTGGGTCTGCTCGAGCTTGGGCAGGCTCAGATGGTTGCGCTCGGCATAATCGGCGATCAGCCCGGCGTCACCGCCCGAGCAGGCCAGGGCAATCAGCCGGTCGCCCTGGGGCAACTGCCCGCAAGCGGCGGCCTTGAGGGTTTCGACGAAGCTTACCGGGCCGCTCACGCGAATCACGCCCAGGCGCTTGAACAAGGCGTCGTACAGCGCGTCGGAGCCAGACAGCGAGCTGGTGTGGCTGAGCGCAAGTTCGGCACCGATCTGCGACACGCCGGTCTTCAGCGCGATGATCGGCGTACCGCGCTCCAGCGCCTTGTGCGCGGCGCGGGCAAAGCCGGGCACGTTCTTCAACCCTTCCAGATGCAGGCCGATGGCGGTGACGCGCGGATCGTCCAGCAGCACATCCATCAACTCGGCCACGCCCAGCTGCGCCTGGTTGCCGACAGAGGCCATGTAGGCCACCGGCAGCGAACGGTCGCTCATCGACAGGTTGTAGGCGAAGTTGCCGCTCTGGGTGAGGATCGCCACGCCCTTCTCGACCGTCTTGCCGCCATGGGCGACCGGCCACAGCGCGGCGCTGTGCAGGTAGTCGAGCAGGCCATAGCAGTTGGGGCCCAGCAGGGCCATGCTACCGGCCGCCTGCAGCAGGCGCTGCTGCAAGGCCTCGCCCCCGGCGCCACTTTCGGCGAAGCCCGAGGCATAGCAGATCGCGCCGCCGGCACCGAGCGCGGCGAGTTGCTCGACGCAGGCCAGGGTCAGCTCGCGGTTGGTGGCGATAAACACGGCATCCGGGCCGCACGGCAGCTCGGCGACGCTGGCCACGCACGGGATGCCATCGATGCTGGGGTGCTGCGGGTTGACCAGCCACATCGGGCCCTGGAACCCGCCTTCGGCGCAGCGCTTGAGGGCGCGGGCCATGCTGCGGCCACCGACGAAGGCCAGGTGCCGCGGCGCCAGCAGACGCTTGAGGTTGTCACGAATCGACTGCGACATGAGTGTTCTCCAGCCCGATCAGCGCAACAGAGGGCGCAGCAGTTCGCGGGAAATGATGTGCCGCTGGATCTCCGATGTCCCCTCCCAGATCCGTTCGATTCGCGCGTTGCGCCAGATCCGCTCCACCGGCCCTTCGTCCATCAGGCCCATGCCACCGAAGATCTGTACCGCTTCGTCGGCGACCTTGCCCAACACTTCGCTGGCGAACAGCTTGGCCATGCCGGCCTCGCCATCGGTCATGCTGCCCTGGTCCATCTTCCAGGCGGTGTGCAGGGTCAGCAGCTCCGCAGCGCGGATCTGCGTGGCCATGTCGGCGAGCTTGAACGACACGCCTTGATAGCTGCCGATCGGTTGGCCGAACTGCTTGCGATCCGCCGACCACTGCAGCGACAGGTCCAGTGCCCGCTGGGCCTGGCCGACGCAGTTGGCGGCGACCATCACCCGCCCGGCGGTCAGCCAGGCGTTGGCCACTTCCCAGCCCTTGCCGACCTCGCCCAGCACCTTGCTGGCGGGCACCTTGCAGTCGTCGAAGAACAGCTCGTAGGTGTGATAGCCACGGTTGCTCACGCACTTGGGCCCACGGCGGATGGTCATGCCGGGGGTGCCGCGATCGACCAGGAAAGCGGTCACGGCATTGCGCTTGCGGCCGTTGTGCTCGTAGGTGTCGGTGACGGCGAAGACGATGGCGAAGTCGGCATGCCCGGCATGGCTGATGAAGTGCTTGCTGCCGTTGATCACGAAGTCGTCGCCCTGGCGCACGGCGCGAGTCTTGATGGCGTTGGCATCGGAGCCGGCGCCAGGTTCGGTGAGGGCGAAGCAATCGATCTTCTCGCCCTGCACGCTGGGCAGCAGGTAGTCGTTGATCTGCTCATCCTTGCAGGCCATGAGAATCTTCGAAGGGCGTGCGACGAACACGTGCACGGCCCAGGAAACCTTGGACAACTCACGCTCGATCAGCGCCTGGGACAGGTAGTCCAACCCGCCACCGCCGACTTCCTCGGGCATGTTGAAGGCATAGAAGCCTGCGGCGATGGCCTTGCCGCGGATCTGCGCGGCAAGCTCGGGCGACACCGCGTCGGCGCGGTCGACCTCTTCCTCGTGGGGCAGCAGCTCCTTGGCGACGAAACTGCGTACCGCTTCCACCAACATTTCTTGTTCTTGGGTCAGTTGGAAATTCATCTGGCATGGTCCTGAAGAAGGTACTGGGGAGGTGCTGGAAGGTCATTTACCGACGAAGCGCGCGGGCCTGCGCTCGACCGAGGCGCGCAGTGCCTCGGCACCGTCCTCGCTGCGCCCGCACAGCAGCCCAGCGGCCAGCTCCGCCGCCAATTGCTCGGCCAGGGTGCGCTGGGCACCGTCGCGGATCAGGCGCTTGGTCTGGGCGAAGGCGAAGGTCGGGCCCTGGGCCAGGCGTGAGGCGAGTTCGGCGGTGACGGTCAGCAGTTGGTCGTCGGCGCAGACTTCGCCCACCAGGCCTGCGGCGAGCGCCCGTTCGGCGCCCCACAACTCGTCGAGGAACAGCAGGCGCTTGGCCTGCTCGCTGCCGATCAGCCGCGGCAGGTGCCAACTGGCGCCCGCATCGGGGCTGTAGGCCATGCTGGTGTAGCCGGCCTTGAAGCGCGCCGAAGCGGCGGCGATGCGCAGGTCGCAGCACAGGGTCAGGTCCATGCCGGCGCCGACAGCGGTGCCGTTGATCGCGGCGACGGTGGGTTTGTCGAGGGTGTGCAGGCGCTGCATCAGGGCATGGGCGGTTTCGGTCCAGCCGTAGCTTTCCAGGGCGCCGCGGGCTTCGGCCTCGGCCCATTCGGCAAGGTCAGCCCCGGCACAGAAGCTGCGCCCGCTGCCGGTCAGCACGACGACGCGCACGGCGGGGTCGGCGTTGAAGTCTTCGAGCAGGCTGTGCAGGTGCTTGAGGGTGGGGATGTCCAGGGCATTGCGCTGGTCGGGGCGGTTGAGCGTGATCCAGGCGACACCGGCTTCGAGGGTGGTCAACAGGCTGGTCATGGGAAGCCTCGAGTTGTTGTGGTTGGGGTGGGCTTGGGCGAGATACTAAACGAGCGTTCAACAAGGCGGCAATCGGCGGATATGGGGCTGTTACAACTTCGAACAATCGGGGTTTTGGGGTGTTGCGCAGGGCCTTTTTT
>NZ_JBNFMU010000045.1:0-16897 GCF_049942315.1 Pseudomonas wayambapalatensis | reverse complement strand
CCCCCCCCGCTCCTACAGAGGACGATGTCCCCGCCCCCCCTATTCCGAGCCAAACCATGAGACTGTCCCGCTTCTTCATCGACGCCCCGCTAAGCCTTGGTGAGCACGAGCTGCCCGAGGCCCAGGCCCACTACATCGGCCGCGTGCTGCGCATGACCGCCGGCGCCGCCGTGCAATTGTTCGACGGCAGCGGCCAGGAATACCTCGGCCAGTTGCTCGAAGTGGGCAAGAAATCCGTGCGCGTCAGCCTCGACCAGGCCCTGCCCGGCCAGCCCGACTCGCCGCTGCACATCCACCTCGGCCAGGGACTGTCCCGCGGCGAGCGCATGGACTGGGCGATCCAGAAGGCCACCGAGCTGGGCGTCAACGAAATCACCCCGATCGTCAGCGAGCGCTGCGAAGTGCGCTTGAAAGACGAGCGCGCCGACAAGCGCCTGGCCCACTGGCGCCAGGTGGCGATCAGCGCCTGCGAACAATGCGGACGCTCCACCCTGCCCGTGATCCATCCGCCGGTGACCCTGGCCGAATGGCTGAAAGACTGCGAGGCCGAGCTCAAGCTGGTCCTGCACCCGGTGGCCGAGCCGCTGACCAGCCATGACAAACCGATGCGCCTGGCCTTCCTGATCGGACCTGAGGGTGGCTTGAGCGATGCCGAAGTCGATCAGGGCAAGGGCGCCGGATTCCACGCCGCCCGCCTCGGCCCCCGCGTACTGCGCACCGAGACGGCGCCGGTGGTGGCGCTATCGGTGGCGCAGCAGCTGTGGGGCGATTTCTAGGCTCAGCCCCTAGAGCACATAGAAGGACACCGCGACGAAGTGCATCAGGCTGCCAGCGATGACGAACAGGTGCCAGATGCCGTGCCAGTGACGAAAGCGGCTGTCGAAGGCGAAGAAGATGATGCCGACGGTGTACAGCACGCCGCCGGCCGCCAGCCAGGCAAAGCCGGCGCCGCCAAGGCTGTAGAGCAGCGGCTTGACCGCCACCAGCACGATCCAGCCCATCACCGCGTAGATGATGATCGACAGCACCCGCGCCTCGGAGCGCGGCTTGATCTCCTGCAGCATGCCGATCACCGCCAGCCCCCAGACGATACCGAACAGGCTCCAGCCCCAGGGCCCGCGCAGGCTGACCAGGCAGAACGGTGTATAGCTGCCGGCGATGAGCAGGTAGATCGACAGATGATCGAGCTTGCGCATGACCACCTTGGCCCGGCCGCGCGTGCTGTGATAAAGCGTGGAAATGCTGTAGAGCAACAGCAGCGTAAAGCCGTAGATGGAGAAGCTGACGATCTTCCAGGGGTCGCCCTGCAAGCCCGCGACGACGATCAGCCAGATGGCACCGATACAGGCCAGGACGGCACCGACCAGGTGGGTCCAGGCATTGAAGCGTTCACCGTAGTACATGCAGAGTCTGACCTCCACAAGGTCAATGGGTTCCTGACAGGCAGTGGTGCGATAGGGCCCGCAAGAGCACCATCCTACTGCACCAAAGGTTGCAGATCCGCGTCACGCACCAGCCGCTCGAGCGCCGCCAGGTCAGGCACCCGCGCCACCTGATCGCCCACCTGCACCGCCGCCAGCTCCAGTGCCCCCAGTGGCACGTCCACATAGTTCAACTGGCTGTCGAGCTTGCACGAGCGCGGAATCCCCTGCAGCAGCACCGCCAGGTAGCGCAGCCCGGTATCGCCCAGGGCGTTGAGCACGACAATCCGCGCCCGCTCGCCACAAGGCGTCTCGCCCCCACAGGCCGCCTCGAAGCCGATGAGCGGCAAGCGCTGCTGGCGCCAGTCGATCCAGCCCATGTGCCAGGCCGGCTGGTGCCGCTCGCAGACGAACGCACGCTCACCGATCAGCTCGGCGACGGCGACATTGGGCAGCACCAGGGTGCGGTCGCCCAGGGGCAGCAACAGGCCGGTGAGGCTGCTGCGCTGGCCGGCGATATGTTCAAGCATGGGGCTTGCTCCAGTGGGCGATGCTCTGCAGCAGGAGCGACTCCTGGTAAGGCTTGCCGAGGTATTCGTTGACGCCGATGGCCATGGCTCGGTCGCGGTGCTTCTGACCGGTACGCGAGGTGATCATGATGATCGGCAGGTCGTGCAGTCGGTTGTCGCGCCGCACCCGCGTCGCCACTTCGAAGCCGTCCATGCGCGGCATTTCGATGTCCAGCAGCAGCACGTCGGGGCGGTGTTCCTCCAGCAGGGCCATGGCATCGACCCCGTCCTTGGCGGTCAACACGCTCATGCCATGACGTTCCAGCAGGCGGCTGGTGACCTTGCGCACGGTGACCGAGTCGTCGACCACCATCACCAGCAACGGCCGCCGCGCTGCCGGGCCGAACAGTTGGCGCCGCTCGCCATCGCCCACCGGCAACCGCGCCAGGCGCCGCTGCTGGCCACGCAGCTGACCGAGCAGGTCGAGAATCAGCACCACCCGCCCATCACCGAGCAAGGTCGCACCCGACAACCCCGGCACCGCAGCGAACTGCGGCCCCAGGCTTTTCACTACGATCTCGCGGCTCGGCGACAGGCCATCGGCCTGGATCGCGAACGACTGCTCCTGGGCATGCACCAGCAGCACCGGCAAGGGCAGGCTTTGCCCCAGCAGGCGCGGCCGAGCGACATCCTGCAGCAGCTCGCCCAGGTAGCGCAGGTCGTAGGCGTGCCCAGCATAGCGATAGCGTGGCGGGTCCAGTTGGTAGCAGGCCTCGAGCTCGGCGGGCGGCACGCGGACGATGCCCTCGATGGTGTTGAGCGGGATGGCGTACTGTTCCTCGCCCAGGTGCACCATCAGTGCCCGGTTCAGCGACACCGTGAACGGCAGGCGGATCTGGAAGCGTGCCCCCTTGCCAGGGCTGGACTCGATGCTCATCGAGCCGCCCAACTGCTTGACCTCTTCATGGACCACGTCCATGCCCAGCCCGCGCCCGGAAATCTGGGTGATCTTCTCTGCCGTGGAAAAGCCCGGACGCAGGATGAACTGCAGGATCTCGTGATCGCTGAGCTGCGCCTGCGGCGCCAGCAGGCCACGCTTGATGGCCTTCTTGCGCACCGCCTCCAGCGGCACCCCGGCACCGTCGTCACTCATCTCGATGACGATATCGGCGCCCTCGTGCAGCAGATTGAGGTGGATGGTGCCCTGCTCCGGCTTGCCTGCCGCCAGGCGCACCTCGCGCGGTTCAAGGCCATGGTCGACAGCATTGCGTAGCATGTGCTCCAGTGGCGCGACCATGCGCTCCAGTACGCTGCGATCCAGCTCGCCCTCGGCGTTGCCGACCACCAGTTCGACCTGTTTGCCCAGCTCGCTCGCCACCTGCCGCACCACGCGCTGCAGGCGTGGCACCAGGCGCTCGAAAGGCACCATCAGGGTGGCGGTCAGGCCTTCCTGCAACTGACTGTTGACCCGCGCCTGCTGCTGCAGCAGGCCGTGCGCCTCCTGGGCGCGCAAGGCAAGAGTTTCCTTGAGGTCGAGCAGGTCGGAAGCCGACTCGAACAACGCCCGCGACAGCTGCTGCAACTGCGAGTGACGGTCCATTTCCAGCGGGTCGAAGTCGTCGTAGGCGTCGCCCTCGGCCTGCCAGCGGCTGGACATGCGGCCCTGGGTTTCGTTGTCCAGGCGCAGCAACTGGTCGCGCATGCGCTCCAGGGTGGTTTCCATTTCGCTCAGGGCGAACTGTGCATCGTTGACCTGCTGCTCGATGCGACCACGAATGATCGCATGCTCGCTGGCCAGGTTGCCCAGGTCGTCGAGCAGCTCGGCATCGACCTTGACCATGTCACCGGGCGCGCGCTCCGGTGCGGCGGCCGGTACGTCGAGCGGCGCGGCCTCCACCGGCGGCTGGCCGGCAGCGCTGTCGGTCAGCGCCGCGCTGGAGAAGTTGCGGATGTAGTCGATCAGCGCCGTCGCGGCGTGCAGCGGCTGCCCCAGGCGCACGGCGTCGAGCATGTGCGCGAGGCGGTCGTGGCAGTTCTGCAGCAGGCTGAACAGCGCAGGCGTCGGTGGCAGGCGGCCAGCGGCGAGCAGCTCGTAGAGAAATTCCAGCTCGTGGGCCAGGTCGCCGATGGCGGCGATTTCCACCATGCGCGCGCCGCCTTTGAGGGTGTGCAGGTCGCGCAGCAGGTTTTCCACCTCAACACTGCTGCGCGGATCGGCCTGCCAGCGCGCCAATGCAGCTGCAGCGCTTTCGACGATGTCCGAGCTTTCTTCGAGGAAGACTTCCAGCAGCTCCTTGTCGCCGGGGGTTTCTGCACCCTCCGGCTCGCTGCTTGGCGCATGGCGGAACTCACGCAACTCACCAAGCAGTGCCACCGCCGAAGACGGCACCTGGCCCTGGCGCAGGCTTTCGAGCATCTGGCCCAGCGCCGCATGGCTGCGCTGCAGCAGCTCGAACAGTGCCTTGCTGGCGCCCAATCGGCGGTCGACCACGCCTTCGTAGAGCAACGCCAGCTCCTGGGCGAGCACCTCGATGGCGCCAATCGCGGCCATCTGCGCACCGCCGCGCAAGGTCTGCACATCGTGCTGCAGCGCGGACACCGCGCAACTGCCGTCAGGCTCCTGCCGCCAGCGCTGCAAAGCCTGGTCGGCGCTGTCGAGAATGTCGCCGGCCTCTTCGAGGAACAATTGCACCACTGCCGGCTCCGGCAGGTCCATGGCAGTGGCCAGCGGGGTCACGCCCTGCTCGCCCACCAGCCCGGTTGCCGCCGGGTCGAGCGCCCCGTCCAGCAACGAACGCAAGCCATCCAGGCACTCGTTGCGCGGGGTGACTTCCTGCCCCGCGGCAATCTCGTCGAGCATGTCGATCAGGGCTTCATGGGCCTGCCGCGCCTGGGAGAAGAAATGCCCGTCGGCGACCAGGCTGCCTTCCTCCACCGCCCCGTACAGATCGAGCAGCGCTTCGCAAAGCTCATCCACCTGCCAGAAATCGGCCAGGTGCGCGCCGTGGGCCAGGGTCGTCAGCTCGTCAAGCAGCGTGTCCAGCTCCTGGCGTTCGCGCGGGTGCTCCTGCCAGCGCGACAACAGCGACTCGGCATCGAGCAGAATATCCATCCCCTGGGCCAGGAAACTGGCGATCAGTTGCGGATCCCGGCGGCTACGGCGGGTGTGCGGCGCCCCGTCCTGCAGCACCGCCAGGCGCGCATCCACCGCTTCGCCGACCTGCTCGATGAGTTGCGCAGCGCCAGGAATCGGTGCCAGCGGTGTGCGCTCAAGCTGGGCCAGGCCCAGCTGGAACAGGCGGCGCGACGCTTCCAGCCATTCGATATCCGCCACTTCCAGCGGCAGTTGGTGCGCCTTGTATTCACGCGCCAGGCGGTCGAAGGCGGTGGCCAGCTCCGCGATCGGCATCACCCCGGCCATGGCCGCACTGCCCTTGAGGGTATGCAGCGCGCGTTGCAGGCTGTCGCTGACCGGGGTGTCCTTGCCATCGGCAGCCGTGAGGAAACTGTCGAGGCTGGCCAGATGGCCTTGGGCCTCGTTGCGGAAAATCTCCAGCAGGTGCGGGTCGAGCCCGTCATCGGCACTGGCCGGCGCCTTGTCGTTGACAGCCAGGACATGCAAGTGGCCGCTGAGCTGCTCGACATCGGCCAACCGAGGTATCTGGCCGGCAGCGAAGTCGGCGAGCAGATCGGGCAGGTGGACGAGGGCCTGCTGCAGGGCCACAGCGCCCTCGCCGCTCAGTACGATGCGCCCTTCCAGCACACGATTGAGCAGATGCTCGGCCGCCCAGGCCAGCTCGGCCACGGCACCTGCGTGCACCATCCGCCCGCTGCCCTTTAACGTATGCAGGGCACGGCGCAATTCGATCAACGCCTCGCGCTGCTGATTGTCGGCGCGCCAGCGCAACCATTGGCGCTCGATCTCCGGCAACAGCTCGCCGGCCTCTTCGAGGAACACCTGGCGCAACTCGTCGTCGATGCCGTCATCCGGTATCTGCGCGGTGGCGCTCACGGCCTCGTGGCTGCAGCGCAGCCCCAGCGCGGCCAGGCTTGCAAAGGCCATGTCGAGGAAACGCTGGGCATCTGCCAGCGGATCGGCGACACGCCATTGCAGGTAGCACTCCACGGCGCTCAAGGCCTCGGCCAGGTGGGTCAACTCCTGCTCCGGGGGCTCCTGATCGAGGTGCGACAGCCAACCTTGCACATAGTCGGCCGACACTCCGAAGACCTCGGAGGCGGCCGGCAGCATCAGCATCGCCAACGCACCACGCACCTGCTGCAGCAGGCCCGGCAGGGGCTGCAGACGCTGGCGTGGCCAACCGGATTCCAGGCAGTCGCCGATCAGGTCCTTGGCCTGCTGCAACACCGAGAGCGACTCCTCGAACACCCGCTGGCGGATCTCGGTCACGTCCGAGCCGGGCATGCCGCTTTCCAGGCCCTCGGCAAGGCCGCCGACCATGCCGTTGAGCGTCGCCTCCACGTACAACAGGGCACCGGCCACATCCATCAGCACCGCATCGTCCACGGCACGTTCGCCCTGGGCCAGGGCCTGCAAGGCGAGCACCTGATCGATGATGACCCGGCGCGGCTGCTGGAAACCCAGCACTGCGAGGGTATCGGCCACATGGCGCAGCGGCGCGACCAGCACATCGAGCGGGTCGCGCTGCTCGTTATCCCCCCGTACGAACGGGTCGAGCCGCTCCTTGATCCGCACCAGGTCGTCGCACAGGGCAGTGATCACCGAGCGCAGGGCATCGCGGCCCTGGCCGGCCTGCAACTGGTCGCGCCAGTTGCCCAGCGACAGGTCGAGGTTGGCCAGATCGTTGGCCCCCGCCAGGCGCTGCGCCGCTTCTCCCATCAGGCTGTCCTGGGCCAGCGGCTCGGCGCCACGGCACAGGCGCAACTGGTTGAGCAACGGCAACACCACCAACGGCAGGTCGTGGCGCGCACCCCGCAGGCGCTCGAGATAGGGCGGCAATTGCTCGAGGCCGCGGAACAGCGCGCCCAGGCAATCGCCACGCGGGCTGACCTGGCCCTCGAAGAGGGCGCGCCCGAGCAACTCCAGCTCCTCGGCCAGACGCGCTGCGCCATTGAGCTCGAGCATCGTCAGGCACCCTTGCACCTGATGCAGGTTGTCGACGAAGAACCCCAGCAAGGCCGGGTCGCCCGGCTCGCTGGAAAAACGCTCCAGCGCCTGGCGCGCCTGGCCCAGGCAATCGGCGATGGCCGCCTTGGTCCAGCTCAGGGCGACGGTGTCGTGACGTTCGGGGCTCATTGCCGTAACGGCCATCGGCCTCTCCTCAGCGCCGCTCGGCCGGGGCCGGCAGGGTGAAACCAGACACCGAACGGCGCATCTCGCTGGCCATTCTGGCCAAGTGACGGATGCTGTCGGCGGTAGCGCCGGAACCGGCGGAGGTCTGCGCGGTGATCTGCTGGATCACCGCCATGGTGTGGGAAATCTGCCCGGCCGAGGATGTCTGCAGTTGCGCCGCGTCGGAAATGCTGTGGATCAGCTCGGCCAGGTTCTGCGACACGCCCTCGATTTCAGCCAGGGCCACGCCGGCGTCCTGGGCAAGACGCGCACCGCGCACCACTTCGGCGGTGGTCTGCTCCATGGAGATCACCGCTTCGTTGGTATCGGCCTGGATGGTCCGCACCAGTGCTTCGATCTGTCGGGTCGCCGACGACGAGCGTTCAGCCAGGCGCTGTACCTCGTCGGCGACCACGGCGAAGCCGCGCCCGGCCTCACCCGCCAGCGAGGCCTGGATCGCCGCATTGAGGGCCAGGATGTTGGTCTGCTCGGCAATGTCGTCGATCAGGCTGACAATGTCACCGATTTCCTGGGAAGACTCGCCCAGACGCTTGATGCGCTTGGCGGTGTCCTGGATCTGCTCGCGGATGTTGTCCATGCCATGGATGGTGTTGTGCACCACCTCGTTGCCCTTGTTGGCGATGGCCACCGAGCGCTCGGCGACCTTGGCCGACTCGTAGGCGTGGGCGGAAACCCGGTCGATCGACTCGACCATGTCGCCCACCGCCAGCGACGCTTCGCTGATCTGGTCGGCCTGGTGTTCCGAGGCCTTGGCCAGCTGGCGCGCGGTGTTCTGGGTGTCCTGCACCGCAGCGGCAACCTGCTCGGCACTGTGGTTGATGGTCGCCACCAGGTCGCGCAACTGGTCTACCGAGAAGTTGATCGAGTCGGCGATGGCGCCGGTGAAATCCTCGGTGACCGACACCGTGACGGTCAGGTCGCCATCGGCCAGCTCTTCGATTTCATCGAGCAGGCGCATGATCGCCTGCTGGTTGCGCTCGTTCTTCTCCGCCGTGTCGCGCAGTTGCCGGTTGGTGGCGCGGACCATCACCAGGCCGATGAGGATGATCGAGGCCAGCGCCAGCAGGCCGAGCACGTAGCCGCCGACGGTATCGAGGGTGCGCCCGGCGAGGTTCTCGAAACCGTTGGCCAGGTGCGAGGCTTCGTCGAGCAGGGTCTGCGACAGGCTGAAGATATTGCTCGCCGCCTCGCGCACCCGCAGCAGTTCCGGTGAAGTTTCGAGAATTTCGTCGACCGAGCCGGAAACGAACTGGAACAGCTCGGCGATCTCGGCCAGGCGCGCGCGGGCGTCCGGGTCTTCGACACGGGTCACCTGGATCGCCGGATTGCCGCCGAGCATGCCTTCGAGCACCTGGCCGAAGCGGCTGGCATCACGGCCGAAGGTGTCGGCGGCCTGCACCGAGGTATCGTCACCGGCCAGCACGGTATTGACCGAACCGAGAATCCGCTCGGCCAACAGCAACTGGCGCTGGGCCACGGCCACCTGGCTGGCCGGTGCACCGCTCTGCAGCAGGATTTCCACTACCTTTTCGTACTCGACCTGCAACTGGGGCACGGTTTCGGCCAGGGTTGCCGCCACCTGGTGCAAGGACAGCACGGTCTGCTCGCTGGCCAGGATGGTGTCGGTGTTGCGCCGCAGGTTCTCCCAGTCCTGGCGCACCGCGTCCATTTCGTCGCGCACCGTGGCCGGTGCGGGCGGCAGGCCGGTGGCCTTGTCACCCTCGCGCAGGTACTTCCAGCGGCGCTCGAAGTCGTTGCGGGCATCGGACAGCAGCCTGAACGCCAGGGCCTTGCCCGCCGCCGCCTCGGTGGCGTTCTTGGCGATGCGCTGGGACAGCACGCGCAGCTCGCCGGCATGGCCGATGTACTGCTTGTCGTGGTTGGACTGGGTATTGAGGTAGGCGAAGTTGGCGAACAGCAGCACGATCGACAGGATCAGCACCACGAACAGTACGGTGATCTGCGCCGTGCTGCGCGGGCGCTGGGCCACGGCTTCGGGAACGACGGTTGGAGCGGGCTTGTTCACTGTCGCAGGGTCCTCTACAACGCCACATCGAGAAAGCCCGGCGCCTGGGCCAGGGCGAAGGGGCTGAAGATCGCCCAGTTGCGCTCACGGGGGAAATGCCCCTGGACGAAACGCGCCGCGGCGCGGATCAGTGGTTGCGGCGGCGACAGCTCCAGGCTGCTCAGGTCGAAATGCTGCAAGCCGACCACTTCGTCCACCAGCAAGCCGACGAACAGGTCGTCATGGTCCAGCACCAGCACGCGGCGCTGCTTGCCCGAGGCCGCCGGCCCAAGGCCGAAGAACGCCGACAGGTCCATCACCGGCAGCAGGCGACCGCGCAGGTTGGCCACGCCGCACACCCATGGCTGCACCCCAGGCACCCGGCTGCTGCGCGGCTCGCGCAACACTTCGGCCACCTCACCCATGGGGGCGACGAACCACTGCCCGGCGATGCGAAAGCCGATACCGCTCCACTGCTGCAGGCGCGTGTCCTGCAGCGGCTGGTCGGCCACCAAGAGGCGGCAGCGGCGGTCGATGTCCAGCAACAGCTCGAAGGCGGTCAGCGACGCACCCTGGGGGCGCGTGGTCAAGCGCCCAGCACCTCTTTGAGCTTGGCGATCAGCGCGTCTTCTTCCACCGGCTTGGTCAGGAAATCGCGGGCACCCTGGCGCGTGGCCCAGATGCGGTCGGTTTCCTGGTCCTTGGTGGTGACCACGATCACCGGGATGGCGCTGGTTTCCGGGTCCTTGCTGAGCTGACGGGTGGCCTGGAAGCCGTTCATGCCGGGCATGACGATGTCCATCAGCACCGCATCCGGCTTGTCCTGGCGGGCCAGGGCCACGCCATCGGCACCGTTGCTGGCCTTGAGCACCTGGTAGCCATGCTTTTCGAGCCATTCGGTCAATCTGTACATCTCTGTCGGCGAGTCGTCGACAATCAGCACTCGGGCCATACGGTTTCCCCATCAGGAAAATGAAGACCGCGCCAGGGCGGGCGCGGTCAGGGTGCGTGTTGTGCCTGCACGGCGAATCCGGGCACGTGGGCACGGATCGCGTCGAGCAGTTCTTCCTTGCTGAACGGTTTGGTGAGGAACTGATCGGAGCCGACCACCCGGCCGCGGGCCTTGTCGAACAGGCCATCACGCGAGGACAGCAGGATCACCGGGATATCCTTGAACGCACTGTTGTGCTTGATCACCGCGCAGGTCTGGTAACCGTCCAGGCGCGGCATCAGTACATCGACGAAGATGATCCGCGGCTTGTGATCGACGATCTTGGCCAGGGCATCGAAACCGTCGCTGGCGGTGATCACCTCGCAACCCACCTCGCCCAGCAGCATCTGGGCGGTGCGGCGGATGGTGCGGGAATCGTCGATCACCATCACCTTCAGGGGCTGTTCCATGAAATGCGTCACCCATCGCCAAGCCAGGAATGAAACCTCGAGGGCTGCGATGCAGCGCTCTGACTGGCATTTTTAACACAGTCCGGGTAGGCATTCCATCTGCCTCCCCCCTTGACCGGCCGCGTTCCCGGCGCCACCCTGAGCCACTTTTCTTTCGTGCCATCGCGGCCACCTGCCGCCAAGAGGAATTACCCCATGAGCGTTCGCCTCGGGATTGTCATGGACCCCATCGCGTCCATTTCCTACAAGAAGGACAGCTCGCTGGCCATGCTGCTGGCGGCGCAGGAGCGCGGCTGGAGCCTGTTCTACATGGAACAGCGCGACCTCTACCTGGGTGCCGGCCAGGCCCGCGCGCAGATGCGCCCGCTGAAGGTGTTCGCCGATCCGGCGCGCTGGTTCGAACTGGGCGATGAGCAGGACAGCGCGTTGAGCGAGCTGGATGTGATCCTGATGCGCAAGGATCCACCCTTCGACATGGAGTTCGTCTACAGCACCTACCTGCTGGAGCAGGCCGAGCGCGAAGGCGTGCTGATCGTCAACAAGCCGCAGAGCCTGCGCGACTGCAACGAGAAGCTGTTCGCCACCCAGTTCCCGCAGTGCATGGCGCCGACCCTGGTCAGCCGCCGCGCCGACATCCTGCGCGCCTTCGCCACCACCCATGGCGATGTGATCCTCAAGCCGCTCGACGGCATGGGCGGCGCGTCGGTGTTCCGCCACCGCCAGGGCGACCCGAACCTCTCGGTGATCCTCGAAACCCTGACCCAGCATGGCCACCAGCAGATCATGGCGCAGGCCTACCTGCCGCAGATCGTCGATGGCGACAAGCGCATCCTGATGATCGACGGCGAGCCGGTGCCCTACTGCCTGGCACGCATCCCGGCCAGCGGCGAGACCCGAGGCAACCTGGCCGCCGGCGGCCGTGGCGAAGCCCGTCCGCTGACCGAGCGCGACCGCTGGATCGCCGCCCAGGTCGGCCCGACCCTGCGCGAAAAGGGCCTGCTGTTCGTCGGCCTGGACGTGATTGGCGACTCGCTGACCGAGATCAACGTCACCAGCCCGACCTGCATCCGCGAGATCGATGCGGCCTACAACACCAATATCGGCGGCCAGCTGATGGACGCCATTGATCGCAAGCTCAAGGCGCGCTGACCGCCGACGCGGAGCAAAACCCTGGAGTGGGGTATGATGCCGGTCCATTTCACTCGACCTGCTGCCCCACTGCGGTTGCTGGATACCCGATGACGCTGCCTGCCGACATCCCCTCCGACCTGCTGCCACCGCGCGTTCGCCCGGTGGACCGGCTCGGCTTCGCGCTTTTCCTGGCCGCGCTGGTGCACCTGGCGCTGATCCTCGGGGTGGGCTTCAGCGTGGTCAAGCCCGCCGAAATCCGCCAGACCATGGACATCACCCTGGCCACCTTCAAGCGCGAAAAGCCGCCCGAAAAAGCCGACTACCAGGCCCAGGACAACCAGCAGGGCAGTGGCACCCTGGACAAGAAAGCCGTGCCCACCACCACCGAGGTGGCGCCGTTCCAGGACAGCAAGGTCAACAAGATCACCCCACCCCCTGCGGCCCGGCCGGAAACGCCTGCGGCGCCGGAAAAGTCAGTGGTGACCACCAAGGCGCCGAAACCGCAGAAAGCCGAGACCGCGCCAAAGGAAAGCAAGCCTCAACCCAAGCCTCCCGCGCCTGTGCCGGACTTCGACAGCTCGCAGCTTTCGAGCCAGATCGCCAGCCTCGAAGCCGAGCTGTCCAACGAACAGCAGCTGTATGCCAAGCGTCCACGCATCCATCGCCTCAACGCCGCCTCGACCATGCGCGACAAAGGCGCCTGGTACAAAGAGGAGTGGCGCAAGAAAGTCGAGCGCATCGGCAACCTCAACTACCCGGAAGAAGCCCGGCGCCAGCAGATGTACGGCAGCCTGCGGATGATGGTGTCGATCAACCGCGACGGTTCGCTGTATGAAGTGCTGGTGCTCGAATCCTCCGGGCAACCGGTGCTGGACCAGGCCGCCCAGCGCATCGTGCGCCTGGCGGCCCCGTTTGCGCCGTTCACCGGGGATCTGGCGGAGTTCGACCGACTGGAGATCATCCGCACCTGGCGCTTCGCGCGTGGGGACCGGTTGTCGAGCAACTGATCGGTGCGGGCTGCACCGTCCCATCGCGGGACAAGCCCGCTCCCACAGGTACGCCGCAGATAGCAAATACAGCGAAGTACCTGTGGGAGCGGGCTTGCCCCGCGATGGGGCCGTTACGGACACAGCACAGCCAGCTTGTCAGCCTCGCCACCTGACGCCACACTACCCCTCATGAAAACCCTCACGCCGAGCTACCTCAAGCACCAGTTCCTGATTGCCATGCCGCACATGGCCGATCCGAACTTTGCCCAGACCCTCACCTACATCGTCGAGCACAACGCCAACGGCGCCATGGGCCTGGTGGTCAATCGCCCGCAGGAGCTGAACCTGGCCGATATCCTCGAGCAGTTGCGCCCGGATGAGGAGCCGCCTGCCAGCACCCTGCAGATCCCGATCTACCAGGGCGGCCCGGTGCAGACCGACCGCGGCTTCGTCCTGCACAGCGCCGAATGCAGCTACCAGGCCACCATCGAGCTGCAAGGCCTGTCGCTGTCGACATCTCAGGATGTGCTGTTCGCCATCGCCGAGGGCGTCGGCCCGAAGCAGAGTCTGATCACCCTGGGCTACGCCGGCTGGGAAGCCGGGCAGCTCGAGGCGGAACTGGCCGATAACGCCTGGCTCAACTGCCCGTTCGACCCCGAGATCCTCTTCGGCATGGCCTGCGAGCAGCGCCTGCAGGCCGCCGCGCAAAGCCTGGGGATCAACCTCAGCCTGCTGACCAGCCAGGCAGGGCACGCCTGATGGCCGAGCTGCGCCTGCTGCTGGGCTTCGACTACGGCACCCGCCAGATCGGCGTCGCCGTCGGCCAGGTCATCACTGGCCAGGCCCGCGAACTGTGTACGCTCAAGGCACAGAACGGTGTGCCGGACTGGAACCAGGTCGAGAAACTGATCAAGGAATGGAAACCCGACGCCATCGTCGTCGGCCTGCCGCTGAACATGGACGGCACGCCCAGCGAGATGAGCGAACGCGCGGAGAAGTTCGCCCGCCGCCTGCACGGACGCTACAACCTGCCGGTGCACACCCACGATGAACGCCTGACCACCTTCGAGGCCAAGGGCGAACAGATGGCCCGTGGCGGCCAGCGTGGCAGCTACCGCGACAACCCGGTCGACGCCATCGCCGCGGCACTGCTGCTGCAGGGCTGGCTGGAGGCCAATACCTGACCATCCGCTTTGCCGCCGGTGATACCGGCGCCCCAAGGAGCACGCAATGAGCCTACCCAATCCCGCCGACCTGATCCGGCAGATGGCCGTCGACCTTCGCGCCCACCTGGCGCGCCGCGCCATCACCGAGCCACGTTTCATCGGCATCCGTACCGGTGGCGTGTGGGTCGCCCAGGCGCTGCAGCAGGAGCTTGGCGACCAAAGCCCGCTGGGCACCCTCGATGTGTCGTTCTACCGCGATGACTTCAGCCAGAACGGCCTGCACCCGCAGGTGCGTCCATCCGAGCTGCCGTTCGAGATCGAAGGCCAGCACCTGGTGCTGGTGGATGACGTGCTGATGAGCGGTCGCACCATCCGCGCAGCGCTCAACGAGCTGTTCGACTATGGGCGCCCGGCCAGCGTGACCCTGGTCTGCCTGCTCGACCTGGATGCAGGCGAATTGCCGATCCGCCCGAATGTGCTCGGCGCAACGCTGTCCCTGGCGGCCCATGAACGGGTAAAATTGACCGGACCCGCCCCGCTCGCCCTCGAGCGCCAGGACCTCGCCCCCGCATCCGCCCTTTAAGAGTCCCCCGCGATGACGCCATTCGACGCCAAGCGCCCGCTGCAGCTCAACGATCAGGGCCAGCTACGCCATTTCCTCTCGCTCGACGGTTTGCCCCGCGAACTGCTCACCGAGATCCTCGACACCGCCGACTCCTTCCTCGAAGTCGGCGCCCGGGCCGTCAAGAAGGTCCCGTTGCTGCGCGGCAAGACCGTGTGCAACGTGTTCTTCGAGAACTCCACCCGTACCCGCACCACCTTCGAACTGGCCGCCCAGCGCCTCTCGGCCGACGTGATCAGCCTGAACGTGTCGACCTCTTCGACCAGCAAGGGCGAGACCCTGTTCGATACCCTGCGCAACCTGGAAGCCATGGCGGCCGACATGTTCGTCGTACGCCACTCCGACTCCGGCGCCGCGCACTTCATTGCCGAGCACGTGTGCCCGGAAGTCGCGGTGATCAACGGCGGCGATGGCCGCCACGCCCACCCGACCCAGGGCATGCTCGACATGCTGACCATCCGTCGGCACAAAGGCAGCTTCGAAAACCTTTCGGTGGCGATCGTCGGCGATATCCTGCATTCGCGCGTGGCCCGCTCCGACATGCTCGCGCTCAAGGCCCTGGGTTGCCCGGACATCCGTGTGATCGGCCCGAAGACGCTGATCCCGATCGGTATCGAGCAGTACGGCGTCAAGGTCTACACCGACCTGGCCGAGGGTCTGAAAGACGTCGACGTGGTGATCATGCTGCGCCTGCAGCGTGAACGCATGGCCGGTGGCCTGCTGCCCAGCGAGGGCGAGTTCTACCGCCTGTTCGGGCTGACCACCGCACGCCTGGCCGGCGCCAAGCCGGACGCCATCGTCATGCACCCGGGCCCGATCAATCGGGGCGTGGAAATCGAATCGGCGGTGGCCGACGGCAAGCACTCGGTGATCCTCAACCAGGTGACCTACGGCATCGCCGTGCGCATGGCCGTGCTGTCGATGGCCATGAGCGGCCAGAACGCGCAACGTCAACTCGACCAGGAGAACGCCCTGTGACCATCAGCATCATCGGCGCACGGGTCATCGATCCCAGCAGCGGCCTGGACCAGATCACCGACCTGCACCTGGAAAACGGTCGCATCCTTGCCATCGGCGCCGCACCAGCAGGCTTCAGCGCCAGCCGCACGATTCAGGCCGACGGCCTGGTCGCCGCCCCCGGCCTGGTCGACCTGGACGTCGCCCTGCGCGAGCCGGGCTACAGCCGCAAGGGCAACATTGCCAGCGAGACCCGCGCAGCCGTGGCCGGCGGCGTCACCAGCCTGTGCTGCCCGCCGCAGACAAAACCTGTGCTCGACACCTCGGCCGTCGCGGAACTGATTCTCGACCGCGCCCGCGAAGCAGCCAACAGCAAGGTCTACCCGATCGGCGCCCTGACCAAGGGCCTTGAAGGCGAGCAACTGGCCGAGCTGGTGGCCCTGCGCGACACCGGCTGCGTGGCCTTCGGCAACGGCCTCAAGGAGATCCCCAACAACCGGACCCTGGCCCGCGCCCTGGAATATGCCGCCACCTTCGACCTGACCGTGGTGTTCCACTCCCAGGACCGCGACCTGTCAGCCGGAGGCCTGGCCCACGAAGGTGCCATGGCCAGCTTCCTCGGCTTGCCGGGCATTCCGGAAACCGCCGAGACCGTGGCCCTGGCGCGCAACCTGCTGCTGGTCGAGCAGACCGGCGTGCGAGCGCACTTCACCCAGATCACCAGCGCCCGCGGTGCACGGCTGATCGCCCAGGCCCAGCAACTGGGGCTGCCGGTCACCGCCGATGTGGCGCTGTACCAGCTGATCCTCACCGACGAGGCGCTGCGCGACTTCTCCAGCCTGTACCACGTACAGCCGCCGCTGCGCACCCCGGCTGACCGCGACGGCCTGCGCGAGGCGGTGAAGTCGGGGGTCATCCAGGCGATCTCCAGCCACCACCAGCCCCACGAGCGCGACGCCAAGCTGGCACCGTTCGGCGCCACCGAAGCCGGGATCAGCAGTGTCGAACTGCTGCTGCCGCTGGCCATGACCCTGGTCGAGGACGGCCTGCTCGACCTGCCGACCCTGCTGGCACGGCTGTCCAGTGGCCCGGCCCAGGCGCTGCGCCTGCCGGCGGGCGAGCTGAAGGTCGGTGGTGCGGCAGACCTGGTGCTGTTCGACCCGAGCGCCTCCACCGTGGCCGGCGAGCAGTGGTTCTCCCGTGGTGAAAACTGCCCGTTCATCGGGCATTGCCTGCCGGGCGCAGTGCGCTACACCCTGGTCGATGGGCATGTCTGCCACGAAGCCTGAGCAACCCCCATCGCGGGGCAAGCCCGCTCCCACAAGGAAGGTGTGATCCCTGTGGGAGCGGGCTTGCCCCGCGAT